>CBCPNC010000041.1:0-6160 GCA_965120425.1 uncultured Opitutia bacterium | reverse complement strand
ACTGCAACTACCAAACTATACATAACAAATACAAAGTATCACATTTATAAGAAAAAATATTTTTTTAAACTTGCAAATTTAAAAATCAAATACTATACTTGCCTCCACAACAATTTTATACCTTCAATGAAAACGAAAAAACTTTTACTTAGTTTAGTATTACTTTTAGCACATGCATATCAACAGCATATGCTTTTCCAAAAAAGCAACAAGTAAATTTTACTTTAGTACAAAGAACTGATGAAAATGCAACAACTGTAAATCAAACATTTTCAGAAATAATACCTGATATACATTATCTAATATGCAGAAGTTATAAATCAACGAAACGAGATAATGATAAAAAATATATCAATAATCAAATGCTTGAACGGGATGAAGATGTTACAATATTCAGCAACGGGCACTATTGGCACTGTTTAAAGAATTTCCAAGGCGAACAAGGAAACTTTGTTTCTACAAACATTGGTTGGAAAATTTTTAAATGGGCAATTCAATTGTTTACAGGTGGAGATTTACCCCGAGAAATTGACTACCCAGGATTCGTTGCTTATAGTTTTGATGCTGATCCAAGTAATTCTGTAATATGGCTTGCGATTATTTTACGAGGTTCCCAAGGAGAAGATTTTCAACCTGCAAATGGAATGTTTGGTGCCAGTTGGTTAACAAATTACAGTGCAGGAGCAGCATCTTTGCAAAAAGATTTTTACCCTTTTGCTGGGTATACGCATTCAGGGTATTTAAATAAAATTTTAGCATGCGAAATTTCGATGAAAAATGCGATAAATAATGCTTTAACTGAAATAGGACAAAAAAATTTTCATAAAGTAAGATTCATTATTACTGGCCATTCTCAAGGCGGTGGATTAGCACAAATCGCCCTACCTAAGATCATATCATCATATGGTTATATTTATAGTGGTGAAAATACTTTCAATAACATCACTACTCCAAGATTTTTTGGGTACTTTATGTCTACTCCTAAAGTTCTGTCTGGTCAAAATACAGCCAATGAATATATTAAATATGTCGGGGAAAATAACATTATACGTCATCAAGCATGTGGAGATATCGTACCAATGTTATGTCTGCCAGGATATTTTTCAGTTGGACACTTAGCAGTCGATACATTTTATGATACCATTTGTCGCGCTATTCGATCGGAAACTGCATATTGTAATAGGTATATGTTGTTTTGGGCAATAAAAGATCTATTTGATCCTTCTAATTTTATTATCGACGAACCTAAAAATACCTGGATATCCGGCGCTGATCCTAATTTTGAGATTAACTGGACGGAATTATGTAAAGTCGTATGTTCTCAAAATACCCTTAGAACTTTATCCAAAGAAACATTATTTAAGTCATTCTTAAAAAATGCGTTCAGACAAGCTCACCCAACTAGAATGTTTGAAGATGAAAAAGAATTACCTGATGTTTCAAATCAATTCTTATGCGGGCTACTTAAAGAAAAATACGACCTATTATACGTTGAAAAAATCTTAAGATATTTCGCATTTTTTGAAAATATTAAGTTAGAAGAAAAGAAAAAAGAATACATCTTTCAAGTTGGGGATACATTTGAATATTATTTTGGGAATAAGGAAAGAAGTGGTTTAATAAACGCTGTAGAAGATTTTACTACGTTAAACGCAGCAAATAAAACATTAAACAGTTTTCATGGCTTTGAAAAATTTACTAACAAAGATTTAGATAGAATTGTTCCGAAAGATGGAATCATTTGTGATGATAGCATTTCTCCTGCTGGAAACACCTCGGTAATTGCTTATTTACACTATGGTTCAGAACCTAATTATTTTAAATCTAAATTTTTTGACAACAATATACCTAGTAAAAATTTAAACTTAGCATTGAAAAATGGGCAGGAATTAATGCGCACAAAAACTAATAAAAAAGAAAAATGTGTATTTTTATATGAAGAAAAACTGCCTAGAATATTGACCCAATTAATGAGTTTTCAATAAAAATACTAATTTTTGAAAGATTCTAATGTAGTCATAATTTGAAAAGCGTTCATAGCAGCGCCTTTTCTTATTTGGTCACCACACACCCATAAACTCGCTCCATTAGATAAAAATGCATCATTTCTTAATCGTCCCACTCCGCATTTATCACATTTGCTATACTCCACAGCACAAGGAAAATCTACCCCATCATAAAAATCTAAATAATCAACATTACTTAAAACTTCTTTTGCTAATTTAAGATCAAATGTTTTTTCAAAAGAAGCAAAAATTGCCATGGAATGTGCTCGCAATACAGGGATTCTTACACACATAGCAGAAACTTTCAAATCTTCAATGTTAAGTATCTTGCGTGATTCGTAGCACATTTTATTTTCTTCAGTAGAATACCCTAATTCATCAATGTTACCTATCTTAGGAACTGCATTATAAGCAATTTGCTTCTCAAAAATTTTGTTAGATAACTCGTGGTTATCTTTTTCCAAATCCTCATGTAACGCTAAAATCCCATTTTTACCAACACCAGAAACAGCTTGGTATGTAGAAACACAAAATCCATTAAGCTGAAACAATCTATGCAATGGATAAAGGGCCATTAAAGCAATAATTGTAGAACAATTTGGATTAGCAATTATACCGCAATTTTTCTTTAAATCTTGTGAATTAATTTCTGGAATAACTAATGGGACTTCGGGAGATAATCGATACGCCGAACTATTATCAATACAAATAACCCCTTGTCGACTAAAAAGTGGAATAAAATTTTTACTTACATTATTATCTGCACAAAAAAATATATAATCTAATCCATTTGCAGAATTCGTATCCAATTTATTAACAGTCGACTGCGTACCGCGTATATTCTTTTTAATTCCTTCTGAATGTTCTGAAGCAAATAACCTACACTCTTTGATTTCAATGAAAGAATTATTAATAATTGATATTAATTCTTCTCCAACTAACCCTGTAGCACCAACGATACCAATATTAATTCCAGACATATTTATTGTTTTCTCGAATTATTAACAATAATTTGATTATTTTTTATCCTTTTGCTAAAAGCAAAATACTGAACATCACATTTCCTTATATGATGAACATTTACATCATTAACCCAAGTTTGAGTTTTATTAATTAAGTACGAATCATCTGTTAATTCTAATATTTTTTTATCTAATTCATAAATCTTTGATTGGTAAGATATACATGATTTTTCTAAGCACCCTATTGTATATCCATATTGCATTATATGTTGTTTAGAACGAATTAAAGAAATAGATAAACTAAAAGCTATAAAGCTTAAAATAACTAATACCAAACACAAATAAACAACTATTTTACTATTTTTTTTCTTATTATTCACTATATCATTTTCTCCAGTATTCTTAGCTTTGCTGAGCGACTTCTCGGGTTTAATTTTATTTCCTCATCTGTTGAAACAATTGGTTTAGAATTAATAATTCTAGCTAATTTTTTTTTATTTTGCGAAGGTTCAAAATCATTCCTGTTAATAGCTACACCAGCCATTTTTTTAAAAAATTGTTTAATAATCCTATCTTCCAGGGAGTGAAATGAAATTACTACTAATCGTCCACCGATTTTTAATTTGTTAAACAATTCCGGTAAAGCTTTGATTAAGGCTTCTAATTCTCCATTGATAGCTATCCTTATTCCTTGAAATATTTTTGTAGCTGGATGAATTTTTTGATTTTTCTCTTTAGGTAAAGATTGTTTAATTAACTTAGCGAGTAAATCAGCATATAATAAATTATCTGTTCCACGATTATTTAATATCGTATTTACTATTTTCCTCCAGTGCTTCTCCTCACCAAAATCCCTGATTGCTTGTATCAATTGATCTTCTGCTGCAACATTTAAAAAGGCAGAAGCAGTCATAACATCTGATGTATTCATTCTCATATCTAATCGTGTATGATATTTAAACGAAAATCCACGCACTGCATCATCTAACTGATAACTTGAAACTCCAAGATCTAACAAAATTCCATCCAATGACGGTAAACATAAATTACTTATATCGGCAAAATTCATACTATAAAAAAAGAATCTTTGTAAAAACTCTTGTTTTAATTTCTTCGCGCGATTCAGTGCATCAAGATCTCGATCAATAGCATATACAATATTATTTTTATTATGATTTAATAAAAATGAAGTATGTCCGCCACCACCAAAAGTGCAGTCTAAAAATTTTCCATGAGTTTCTTGTACACAGAGGGCAACAAGTACTTCCTTATATAATACAGGTATATGAACAAATGTTGAGTTCAAGTCTGTCATAGGCCAAGTTTTGTTAAAATCTTATTTATTTCGAGTGGATCACTATCTCCTAAATTTAAATACTTTGAATATTTATCTGTATTCCAAATGCTAAATGTTGCAAAATTTCCAACAAGGACTGCGTCTTTCTGTAACCTAGCATGTGACATAAGTAATTTATTAATCTGTACCCTACCCTGAGTATCACATGTCAGCTGATCAGCTTTTGAAAACAATCGCGTTAATATTCTCTGGCCTACTTCATCTCCTAGACTTACTTCGGAAATTTTCTCATTTAATTTTTCTACCATTTTAGGTGGATAAATTGTAATACACCCTATTGGGTTAGGTATTGCAATGTAAATACTATCGGAATCGACACCAAATCTCCATTTAGCTGGTAAAGCTATACGACATTTGCTGTCTACACTGCGCATATGTTCACCAACATAAATGTTAATATTTCCGCTCATTCACACAAAAATTCTACAAATTTAAACAATATTCCCCATAATTCACCATTTGTCAAGAAACAATCCAAACTTTCTTTTGTAAAAAAAGTCAGCATTTTTTTACATTTCCTCTTTAGAACGATGGAATAAACAAGTAAGTATTTATCATTAAAGTAGATAATGAATTAAGAAAGATCATCGGTTATATCACGTTAGGGGGAAACCTGCAACTAACCACACAAACAAAAGGTCAAAAAAAATAAAAATTGCTATTCCCAGCAAAAAACTATTGACATTACCTTATTGAATTTCATGAATTCAAATGTCTGCGGGGTAGTAGTTCAGTTGGTTTAGAATGCCAGCCTGTCACGTTGGAGATCGCGGGTTCGAGTCCCGTCTATCCCGCCAGTAAGGGATTTTGAGAAAAACTTCAGATTTTGTTTATCAATTTTTTTGAAGGTAGTAATTCAAAATTTAGACAATATTTTTAATTGATTTCATTTTTTTCACACAAGTATTTTCATTTAGTTATAAATATCGCCTTACAAAATACAATAAACGGTGCTTATTTTTTCATAAAATTTGCTACAAAAAATAAAAGTTTTAGGTGTAAAAAATTAATCTTTTATCGCTTTTATTAAATGCAAGTTATTACTACTTTCTCGTCGCTACAGTTCCATTATCAAATATTTTCTAAATATTGAATTAATTCATCCATTAAATCTCTTTTTTATTATTCGCAAGGATTCCCTACTGCAATATGATATGCTGGGATATTCTTTGCTACTACTGAATTTGCACCGATTATTACTTCATCACCAATATGTACTCCAAGTAAAATAGTAACATTTTGTCCAATCCGTAACTACAGTATCCCTTTTAAAGAAAAATTATTTAAATCTGGACCAACTCTACCCCAACTACTTTTCATTATGTAAAATGGATAAATCGTAACACTTTTCATATAATGATTGGCTCCATTCATCATAAATTCAATTCCATGTGCAGCTTTACAAAATTTTCCAATAATCAATTTATCTCCTATAAGTTCATAATGATGAATAACATATTCTTCAAATTTATCTGCCCCATTTTCATCATAATAAGCATAATTTCCAATTATAATGTTCAGACGAGTTATTGTATTTTTTATAAAACATATACGCGTAAGATCTGGATTAGGGAACTTATTATTTTTATCCGGCCCAAATTTTATAAGTTTTTCTTAAACTTTAAAAGTTAATAAAAACATAAAAAAACTTTGAATCAAAAAAAATAGTTTTATCTCAAATGAAAAATTTAATCCAAAATATTAAAATAAATAATATGTTTTTCATTAATATAAACTTGACCAAAATATTATTTTCCATACTTCAAAAGTATGGAAAAACTCTCCCCTAAAGATGCTCTAAAGATAGCAAAAGATTTCGGCATACAGTATCTTGT
>CBCPNC010000040.1:0-3821 GCA_965120425.1 uncultured Opitutia bacterium | reverse complement strand
AAACAAGATTTGAGAAAATGCATATAAAATATGCTGTCTTAGGAGTAGGGGTAAATGTACTCTCAAGCCCAAATATTTGTGCACTCGATGAAACACGATATAAAGCAGATGCTTTAATTTCATATATTCCTAATATTAGACAGAAATTTGTAGAGGATAATTTAATAAAAGCCTATGACATGACTGTTGATTGTGTTAATCAGGGAAATGTAGTGCAATTTACGAAAAATAGTTGGAGTAAATATGATATTTTTTTTAAAAAGAAAATTTATGTTAATTATAATCAAGTAAATTATGTAGGTGAAAATTGTGGAATTAATGAGAATGGTAGTTTAGTTTTGAAAAGTGGAAATGAAAAAATTTTTTATTTTAATTCTACAGAATCGCAAATTATAATTGACTGTTCTTAGTTGTATTTATACAGTATTTAACTTAGTTAGTAGATGTTTGCCGTTTTTATGAAAAGAGAAAATAAAACAAAACAATTTTATTTATCCTTACTCTTAGCCCTGTCATGCATGTTATGTGGGTGTGGTAAAGCAGATTTATTATCAAATATAAGTGAGGAGCAAGCAAATGACGTTATTTCAATTTTACAACAATCGAACTTGCCGGCGAGCAAAAAGGCAGGAGCAGAATCAACATGGACGGTTGTTATTAACGATGTTAATAATTTTTCTAAAGCAGTGGAGTTATTAAAATCAAAAGGCTTTCCAAAGATCAGTTTTGATAATATGGGGCGAGTATTCCAGAAGAGTGGACTTGTGTCTTCTCCATTAGAAGAGCGTGCACGGTTGATGTATGCCATGGCAGAAACGATTTCTGAAACATTGAGTAAAATCCCTGGAGTACTGACGGCGAGAGTTCATGTAGTTTTACCGGAAAATGATCCTTATGAAGAAGGAACAATTCCATCCTCAGCTGCTGTTTTTATTACTTATCGTGCAGAAGCTAGTTTGGAAGAATCAGTACGCGAAATTAAATATTTAGTGACAAATAGTATTCAAGGATTATCTTATGATAAGGTATCTGTTGCCCTATTTCCAATAGCTTTTCAAGATGCGACTGTTTCAGAACAAGGTACTAACTTAGTTTCAGTGCTTGGTGTAATGGTATCACCTGATTCTACAACAAAGCTGGGGGCTATAATAGGGATTTTGCTGTTATTTATGCTTTCTGCAATAGGTGTTGCTTTATTCTTAGGGTATATTGTTTACAAAGGAATGAGAGCTAATAAAGTTGAAAGTAACATGCCTACTGCTGTCCAACAAGATGTTTCAACTCAACCTGTTGATCAGGGGTAAGATAGTGATGATTCTTTGGGATCTTTAGAGTAATACTATAAGTTTCAGACTATGGATCAAACTTTTAGCCAAATTTTAAAAGAGAAAGTACACTCAGATATACTATTTTTTAGAAATTGGTATGATTTTCATTTCAATGTTGAAAAATATTTACCCAAAGAGGCATATAAGGATATTACAGGTAAATATCCAGATAATGTCTTTAATGCTTTGATGAAGTGTCCAAGTAAGCGTGTTTTTTTTAAAAAGGCTATATTAAGCGCATGTAGTCTCAATTCGGAAGTAGATTATAATGTTTCTGCTGAGAATTTTCTTTATGCTATGTTGCCACCGGAATTAATTAAGAGATTAATAATTGTTTTAGGGGCATTAGTGTCTTTTCAGGATATTGCTAAGATTATAGGGAGAAAGCAATTAGAGTCAATCCGTAATTTTATTGGAAATGACGTGTATTTGTTTGTTATAAAACGTTCACTGCTTTTCTCTAGAAGAATTCCGAGTTTTAAAGAATATTATTCTCATTTGCCACTTGAAGAGCGTATTCCATTGCTTGGGCAACGTGTGCTGGAATATGTTATGTACAATTTCCCTCGATCTGTAATTGATCGTTTAAACTTGCGGACAGGTATGTCTTTTAATATTGATAAAGATGTATCTGAGAAAGAATTTTCTCAATCTATAAATTTAGTAAAATACGCTATTACAAATTTTTTTGCTAATGATGAAGGAGCAAAGTTATGCTTAAAATAAAGCTGAATAAATTTGATATTGCTACAGGAAAAATTCTCAAAAGTCGCGATTATGCTACGATTTTATCTGCAAAGGATATCATTTCTAGTGCTCAACTTGAGCGCGATGAGATCTTAAAAGCAGCCAACGAGAAAAGTGATAAAATTATTAATGATGCTAAAAGTGAGGCAGAAAGAATTATCGTTGAAGCAAAAGAGTCTTATGAGCAAGAAAAGAAACGCGGATATAATGATGGAGTAGCTAATGGAAAGACTGAAATGGCGGATCAATTGATGGCTTTAGCTACTAAGAGCGCTGAAAGTTTTACAAAATTGGAAAAAGATGTTACTGAGGTTGTTGTACGTGCAATAAAAAAAATATTAGGTGATGTAGATAAACATGAATTGATTGCAAATGTTGTAAAAAATTCACTAAAGATGATAAAATCGCAAAAGCAAGCGGTATTAAAAGTTTCACCTGCTGAAGCTTCTTTTTTACGAGAACAAGTTTCTGATCTGATAAAGGATACTCCGAGTATTGAATTTTTAGATATTGTATCAGATGCTCATTTATCACCAGGTTCTTGTGTGTTAGAAACTGATCTTGGGGTGATTGATTCTAGTGTTGATGTGCAAATCGCAGCAATTGAAAAGTCATTAGGGAAGGGAATAAATGGATAACGATAAAGATTCGCCATACAGTTACATTACTGATTTGTTGGAACGAGATCTGGAAGACTCTTCACTTGTTCAGATTAAAGGGAAAGTATTGCAGGTAGTTGGTACGATTATTAAGGCTTCAGTTCCGGGGGTAAAAGTTGGAGAACTGTGTTCGTTAAAAAATCCCTGGGAAGATACTGAATTGTTGGCGGAAGTCGTTGGATTTTCTAAGCAGGCAACTTTATTAACTCCATTAGGAGAGATGAGAGGGTTGTCTCCATCTACTGAGGTCATTCCTTCAGGGAGAGTGCATATGGTCCCCGTTGGTGATGCTTTACTCGGAAGAGTGGTAGATGGCTTAGGTAGACCACTAGATAGTGCAAAGAATGGTCCCTTAAATACCACGGAATTTTACCCGGTATATAATGATCCACCAAATGCAATGTTGAGAAATCCCATTGATAAACCTCTTGCTCTTGGTGTGCGAGCACTGGATGGACTATTAACTTGTGGAGAAGGGCAAAGAATGGGAATATTTGCTGCAGCAGGAGGAGGGAAGAGTACACTTCTTGGCCAGATTATAAGGAATACTGAAGCAGAAGTTAATGTTTTAGCACTTGTTGGTGAGCGTGGACGTGAGGTACGTGAGTTTGTTGAAAAAGATCTTGGTCCAGAAGGTTTAAAACGGTCTGTATTAGTAATTTCAACATCTGATCGTTCTTCAATGGAGCGTTTAAAAGCTGCTTATGTTGCTACTGCAATTGCTGAATATTTTCGAGACAAGGGTAAAAAAGTGCTGCTAATGATGGATTCGGTTACTCGTTTTGCGCGTGCACAACGTGAAATTGGTTTAGCTGCTGGAGAGCCGCCAACTCGACGTGGGTTCCCACCATCGGTATTTGCTACACTGCCACAATTAATGGAAAGAGCGGGTCAATCTGAGAAGGGTTCGATAACTGCACTTTATACAGTGTTGGTTGAAGGTGATGATATGACGGAACCAATCGCTGATGAAACTCGATCAATTCTCGATGGGCATATTGTTTTATCACGTAAATTGGCAGGAATGAATCATTATCCTGCTGTAGATATACTAGCTAGTGTTAGCCGTGTTTTTAATCAGATCACA
>CBCPNC010000039.1:0-6209 GCA_965120425.1 uncultured Opitutia bacterium | reverse complement strand
TAAACAACGTGCTGTCGGTAATGTGGGGACTTTTAAAGATTTAACCAAAGGAAGGCCGTTTAATGATGGCAAAGATGCTCATCATATACCTTCTAAAGCATTTATGGAGAAATACGGAGTCTCTAAAGATGATGGGTTAGCTATCGTATTGACTAAAGAGCAACATGAAAAAACGAGAACTTATAAAAATAAAGCCAAAACTATTAATATGGACAATACTTTTAGAGATGAATTAGCCCTTGACCTAAAAGATTGCATAAAAATTCTTAAGGAGGATGATTCGTATACCCCTGAGGTTCGCCATAGTTTACAAAAAGGTCTGGATAATTTCAAAATAGAATTTCCTCAATTATTTGAGAAGGTAAACAAAAAATGAAAAAAGAATATTTGGATAAAATAGAGTTGGCTAAAAAATGTTTAAAATGGGATGATACGATTCCATCCGAAATAGCTGGTAAAAATGGTGATATTGCGTATAATACTATAGAGGAGTTATGTCGTACGAAAGATAATGAAGTATTGGTTAAATTACTGGATTTTTTTAACAAAGAAAATGATGAATGGGGTGGTTTTACCGAACGTTTACAAAACGAAATTAGCGATAATTTTTCATTAGAACAAATACTACAGGCATTTTATAAAAAATATAATTCACTTGCTAATAATGACTTAGATGTGTGTGCCTATATCTCAATGTGGTTCATTTGGGGAGAGGAGTTTGATCCGTTCCGACGAATGTTTAACGCAGTCAAACCTGAATTAGCTGAAAAAATATTAGATAAAATGGATAAAAGAAACAAAAATCGTACAAATTGTATAGAAATTCTTAGACAAGATATGAAAACTTGGGAGGTGAAAAAAGAATAAGTATTTGCGATAGAAGAGAGGGGGTTAGCTATCGTATTGACTAAAGAGCAACACGGTAAAACGAGGACTATGCGGGCTGCCCCATCTAATAATCCTCCGCGTGATGAATTAGCTAAAGAGATCTATTAGATGTACGCAAAATTCTCAAAGAGGATGGCCAAATTAGTTTAGGTGTTTTCCCTAATGAAAATTTTGAATCATTAAAAGTTGGACCACGAAAATTTTCTCAAATTGTGAAAGAAGAGCTACCTAGAATAAGGTAAAAAATGTAATCAAAATGTTTATGTCGCAAAGGAATAAATCTATTGAAAATCATGTCCGAGGGATTGGTAATTTTACAAGTAAACTTTTTTAAACTTTTTAGCGAAAAATTGCCGAAAAAGTTTACCTAGTAAAACGTGATAAAATAGCGGTTTGTCGATAATTTTATATAAAAAGTTTACCGGGAAAGGCCCCCTAGGGGGTAGTTGTGGTAAACTTTTTTAGAAAAAGTGGGTTTTTATGCATAAAAACTAATCTTTGCTCAATGAGCATTATGCTAATGAAATTACATATTTTTGACCATCTTTTTTAATTACCCCTTCATTCATTAAAGTTTTGGCATACTTTGATACCATACCTGTGGTAATTGAGAGTTCCTGTGCGATGTCCGAGTTGGAATCTATCCCACTTTTTATTAGTTCATAAACCAAAGATTGCATGTCTGTTTTTCGACAATTAACACTCATTGAGTCGTTATCAGTTATGAATGTCCAGCAATCAAACCCAAACAAAAAATCGAAGAGCTTTTACAAGCGGTTTTTCTCAACCGAAATTCGACCTTGAGGGTCAAAATAAGGAAAGGCTTTAATCATTTTGCTCCTCTTCTTCATTTCACTCGAAATCTCCGCTAGAGCAGCAGCGTTCACAACACTGTCACACGCCGTGGCTTGTTTGATAAGTTTAGTATACCTCCTTTCATCTATATGAGAACGAAACCACTTTAACTGAGCGCTTATTGAATCGGTATAATGTCCCAGTTCATTAGCCAAAGCAACCACAGCTGGGACCTTGCATGTACACCAATCCAGAGACGATGTATCCCACCCAAATGTTTTCTGGCTACAGGCATCACGAACGAATAGGGAAGTTCAGGACTAAATCTCAAGCGAATATCATAATGTGTGATCGGGTGTGGATTATAAGTTATTCCAGGCGCGCCCAAGCAAAATTTTACTCTCGGCAAGCCAGGATACACGTGATGCATGACTATTATATTTCGCACAAGCTTCTGCCCTGTTGGAAGTTCAAGGAGCTTTAAAAAGGTGAGAGCGAGATTATTTTCGCTTCATTCGCCATACTGCCACTGATGGTAAATATAGAATCAACCGATTCCTTGGTTGTCTTTATAGGGAGATCGGGATAATTGAAGTCATCCAACCCGATGTGCAATGAAAAGATGACGTCAAACCACTTACCATCCATTACATTCCCTACCAGCTCACCGATTTTGTTTGATACAATTGTTCCAATTGTTTCCCCGTTATGACTTGATTCATACCCCCTTAAATACCTTAACATCTTTTTCTGAGATAGATTCCCTCTTGATCTTTTCACCTGTACCCGGAACATAGCCCAGCCGATTACGATTGATATTGATAGACAACTTGATTGGTGATTTCTGCCCACTGGGCCGGAATGACAATGTGAACAATGAAGATAGGACGAATTCACCAAAGACGAAGAGCGAACAAAATTTACTAAAGACGAAAATAAACCTGACATACAATCAATACTAAAACCGTAAACTATCTACGAAATTTGCTTTGCGCTGTCAAAGGACCGCTTCCCCTCTTCATCGAATCGATACACTTGGGGAGATAGAGAAGTACTTCATCCATCAGAGGCACTTGATATATTCCTATGCGCAAGCATACGAAGAAAAGCCCGCTCAAGGGAAAGCATGACATCAAGAACGTCTTCCGATGCTCCTTGAGAAGGATCAGCGCCTGGCTCCAAATTTGCTTGAAGAATCACGTCGAAAATTTCGACACATTTCAAATTCCTCTAGCTTTCCTGAACTTTGCGCTAATTCAATGAACGGTAGTTATCTAGTTCACTACTAAGACGCATGCACAAATCAGCAGCATCATTAGCGTCTGCTACATTTACACCGTGGCCCTCAGGAATCAACTTCTCTCGAATTTCTTTAATTTCCTTTTTATAGCCATCCCCTATTTTTGTCAATCAGGCACCACCCGGCAGTTTAATCTCTATAGCCATTCCCAGGTTACAGTTTTTCTTCGAAAACGAGAATACCCAGGCGGTTTTCACCAAATCGGTTACATTTTGCTGAATCCAACGGCTGCATTTTACAGGGGCTGATTTCCGTTTTCTGTAAAATTTTGGTAAATTCCAACTGTAATACTTTGTCAAAATGCCCCTAAAACACATTCTTTGCCATGTAGGAGCGATTTTTATTCCAATTGTAGAGAGGGCGCCCCCGACCTCTAAGGTGTTTTTGTGTGTTTTAACGAATTTACCCTGTTTTAAGAAAATCTAGCAAATATCAATGCGATCCCAAAATATCATTTCATAAGTCTTGGGAGATGTCTTCTGCTTCTTTACTTCCTATCCCTGTTCTTTTACCTACAAACGCCTTTTTTGCGTTATTACTCAACACCAAACTCCAATCCCGATTTGGGCTACCCTAATTCCTGACCAAGAGAAAATCCTCTTGAAGAATTGTTTTATTCAGAATACTCATCAGCCTCTAGTGGAGGCAGAATTGTGCCCGGGACTATCTCGGCGATTCTTCCATTTAAGATCGTTTCAGCGATTTTTACCAATCTCGGATCATTGGAATATCCTTTGAAATCTCTTCCGTCATGCTGAAAAAGCAACACATCTTCCCAATTGGCTTTAGAATAATCAATTGTTCCTATGTACACGATTTTTAAATCGGTGGTAGTAATTCGTCTAGGAGCTGTTATCATTCCAGGAAGATCTCCTATTTTGATTCCTATACCCGTTCTCCATGCGTCAGTAATCTCAATTGGCATATTAGCGATATTCATTTAGGCTCCTGTGTTTATTTCGTTATATCTACTAGAGGATCGGGAATTTTTGATGGAAGACAACTAAAATCGCAAATTACTTCTAATTCTTTTGCATAATTGTTTTTCAGAGAAGAACTTTCATCGCAGCACAATTCGGATGAAACAAAGTAAACGGCATGTATACGACTAAAAGGAACTTCAAAAATCCTTGAAACAAATCCCGGCCCTGAAAACGCACTAGCAGCAACACCAAGAGATGTTGAGTCGGCAATTCCCCCCAATACATTTGGACTAATATTTATATCACCATTTGTTAATTTTGTTCTTTTCCAAGTTTCGCTGGGATAGTGTTTTTCCATTTCTTCAAGTTTATCTCCACGTTTTACGACACAAATGTGATTTTCAGAAGAAACATATGGTATAGAACTTTTTTTTAACGCGATCGCAGTAAATGCCTTGTAAAAACTAATTGATTTGCCATAACAACTATCATCATATCTCTTTCCCAGTACGCTTGGATTTTTTAGGCAATTATATGATCGTTCAAAATTTCTAATGGCATTTTTAACTCCGTTATAATATTCCTGTTGTATGTAATATCTGGTCGGAATTTCATCCGGATTACTGCGTTGTTTCAACAGAAAATATTTGATGGCTTTTGAAGAATTGCTCCATGAATTTCCCTGTTGCGCTGACAACCAAGTCCCTGCAATATCATAATCAGCTCCGTGTTTTTTCATAATTTCTGTCAAGCATCTTTTACACTGCTTCCTCTTACTTATATGATCTGAGTTTGTAATTGTATTTATTGCGTCTAAGCGTTTGACTAGTTTTGGCATATACTGTTCTATTTCGCTATTATATAAAATAACCATACTGGCGCCGATTTGCCCAGCAAATTCAGGTTTATTGCCATCTGCAATCATGCTCTGCATGTATTGCAAAATGTATACCTGTTGTTCTGGGGTACATGCGTCGAATGTTACAGAATTTGCTGAAAATGTCGTTTTAAGTTCTTTATCTATTAATTCGTGAAATTCTGCTCCTCCTGGCAAAGGAGAAGCAATAGTAGAGTTAGTTGGAATAGGTTGGGACACAGAAGCTTTTTCGTTCTCACTACTGTCAATGAAAATTTCATCCTCACTTGGGGATTGTGTTCCTGTCAATGGTAATGCCTGAGGCTTGCCAGTTCCTTGTTCCGGCAGTGTTGCTAAATTTTCTAACTGTGGTGATAGTAGCTGATCCGTTGCCTTAGCTTTACGGCTATTTATTGGCGTGTTCTCAGTATTAGGATCCTGTTTTTGCACCCAAGGTGAGGTTGGGTCTTGATTAACAGGCCCAAGAGAGTGCCCACCGACTGTCGCAGCTTGGTTCCTTTGGCCTCTCACTTCTTGAGGATGTCTGCCTGTTACTCCTGTTGTTTCTGTCATCGCAACAGAAAATGTAGCACAAAACTTCGCAATGGCAAACTAAATTTTTGCAGTTTTTTTACTAAACCGGATATTGGACTTTATGGTTTAGCTGAAATTTATGCCAATTGGGTAGCGTGGTAAAGAACAAAGGGAACTAAAAAGAATTAGCAGAAACAGAAAAGGCGAAGAATGTATCCATGCTATGGCGTGTGGCAAGTGGATTTTTTGTGAAGAGTGAATTTTTTGATCTCTAACTCTTTTGTCCATTAACAAAAAATTTACCAAAATATTACTGAAACACCATGACGTTTGATAACAAATTCACCGAAAAATAGGCGCTAGCTACATAAAACATAACCGTTAGTTTTTTTGACAGACATAAGTTCAATCGACAGCACGCTCATCAAAGTGTCTCCATTAAACTTTTCCTATTTTCAAAATTAAAGAATTGGGCTTCGACTCTAATTTTTTATTGCCACTTCTACTTATATTATCCTGTTGCGAACTAGCCAAATATCCGAGAAATCTAGTTTTTTTTGTCGCTTTGCTGTCTAACTACTTAACAGGTGTCCCTTGAGACGAACCTGGCGAATGTAGAATAGGAATGCCAGCCCTCATCAGTCGCTTTTTTCTTCGTGGCTGAGAACACTTGAGGTGATGTTTAAAAATATGTCCAAGGCTCCCTCTGCCTTATTAGCCCTAGTCTTTTCCGTCTCAAGTTCCTTATTAGTTTGGACAAAAGTACCACTAAACTCTTTACATATTCGCTACTACACTGCATTCTATTTTGCGTATCCATAATATTATCCAGCTACTCCAAAGTATGAGAAAAATACCAGTGCACCATTGCTAAATTTCGCCAATAACGGATGTTCATTAACGAATTGTTCAT
>CBCPNC010000038.1:0-10727 GCA_965120425.1 uncultured Opitutia bacterium | reverse complement strand
CGACTTACCTTTGCCACCTGTTAGGGAGTAAATGAATTCAGATACTGGAGATGATGCTTTTGTTAGAATGGCACCTATAGTAGTTACTACACCCGCTATGCAAGGTACTGCAGTTCCTCCTGAGATAATTGTCGCAGCCCCAGCAAATACCGTACCTATAGTTGTAACTAATATATTGATTAAATTGATTTTTTTGTCATGTTCTCGTTCTATGCGGTCAGTTTGATTTTTCAATTCAGATTTTTCTTTAATTAGTTGATTAATATCGGAATATTCTTTTTCCCATTCTGCATAAGCATTCTGACAGTTTATATCTCCTTGTTGATATAAGTTATACATTATGTATGCTAAGAATATATCTGGACAATGCTTGAATTTATTAACATCTACTGCTGGATGTTTCGTATTATTTGAAGGTTTTGTTGATAAGAAATTTCTGTCATAACTTATGTTAGTATTCGCTTGTGGCAGTTTTTCTTGAGGTTGTTGTTTGCCTTGAGACTGTCCCTTCGGATAGTCCCATATCACGTCTTAACTGTTCTTCTTTTGATATTTGTTGTTGGTTTATATCATCTTTTTCTTTTCTTTTTTTAGAAAGCTTAAGCTTTTCTCGAATTTTTTGGAAAAATTTTTTCAACCGAGATTCATTTTGGGATGAGGTTGGGTTAGTTTGTTTTATTTTACATGGAGATTGGGATGAAGTTTGGGGGCGTGATTGTAATGATGGAGGTTGGCATGACGGTTGTGGATAATGTGGTAATAGTGTGTCTTGCTCAAAATAGGAATTTTTAGATTGCGGGTCAATATTATCGAAAAATACAAACGGTCGTTGTGTGTTTACTGAAATAGTCGCCATAATTTCTTACGATCTAAATAAGATTCATAAGTCAATCTTTTTTTTGCAAAAAAATTAAAATCCTAGCAAAAATAAATTATTTTTTATGGCAAATTTAATGTTGTCTTCCTTTTGGAGAAATATAACGGAATCGCTTTCTAGTACCGCAGTATTTAATCCACATTCAAGCATAGTATCTATGGTCTGTTTGCCAAATATTGGTACGTCAAATCGAAAGTCTTGATTGTTTTTACTTACTTTCACAAGAAATGCATCTTTAAGTGTAAATTTTGATGCTCTCTTTATTAGATCATTTGTTCCAGAGAAATCTTCAACTGCAATAACTGTTCCTCTTTTACAGATCGCTGCTTGACCTATATCAAGTCGAGCTATTTCCTTAGCTATCATTATACCATGTGCAATGTATTCAGGTGCTATATTAGGTGATTTTTTACACATATTACCATTTGAGACTAATTCAGTATCCATAAAGCAACGTGCATCTAATAACTGCGTTCCAATATTTTCAATTTCTTTAGCAACTGCACCGAAAATAGTTTCTGCATTTTTTAATTTTAATTTTGATAAAATTGATAGAGCTGTTATATCAAAATTTAGAGGATTAAACAATTTTTTAGGCTGTATTTGACCTGCCATAATTGCATATTTGATGTTATTTTTTTTTAAAAAAGACAACATTTTGCCAATTTGCCCAATATGTATCTTGATTTTTTTATCGCTATCAATTTTTTCATATAAACTATCTGTGGTTTCTTCATTAATAGCTATTAGATAAACATCTGCCAAGTGTTTAGCGTTTTCGAAGAGAATTTCAGGATATATTCCTCTGCCAGAAATTATTGCTAACCTAGATCGCATAGAAAAATCATTAGGTAAAAATCTAGATAAATTTAGCATCGCTTTATGTAGACAAAAAAGTATCGTTTTTTCAACGAAAAAATACTTTTGTAAAATACGCATTGATCCTGTTTTTAAATGTTGTAAGTGTGTAAATACGCATCCCTTGAATTGCGGTTATTTTTATAAAAATTTTACGAATTTCATTGATTTATTTGTTCTAATTTTTCATTTTTTGGAAAATTTTTTTAAATTTAAATTAGAGTACAATTTTATATGAGAAATTTCCGTATATTACATAGACCATCAGTGGTGCATTTTAATTCATTGAATGCAGCAGAATTACATTCAAAACCTAATAATAATCGATCATTGCCTCGTGCATTTTTTGTCCCTCAATGTGTGATATGTTGTCCATCAATTCAAGTAAGAAATAAAAGTTTAGCAAATCATTCAGTTAAAACATCGCCTGTTCCGATAAAACTGACTTCCGATTTTACAAAATGTTTAAGTGCGTCATCATCTTTAGATTCTTGTGCTTCTTTGGATGAGTCTTCTCCTGAGGAAGAGGAAATATTAAATTGGGTAAATGATAATATTAAGTGTATATCAAAAGTAGAACTCTTAGATACTATAGGGCACATTGTAGCTTACGAAAATGAACTATCCAGAAGTTGGATGGTAGGTGCAGATTGTGATAATGTAGAAGTTTATGGATCTTTTGTATCGAGAATTGATATATTTAATACAGAACAGGGCAATAGAATAGTAAAGAAAATTACCCCACGAGAATCACAGTTAAGTTTTGCACATAGAGGATTTTATGTTAGCCCTGCTTATAGCTATGGCCAGCATAGTAGCTTAAGAGTAGTACATGATCCAGCTAAAGAATATCGTCCATTAGTTAACTTGTTAATGGTTAAAAGAATGGCAGAAGAATTAAATGTTGCTTCACCTGAAAATGATATATGTAAGTTTCTTATGATCCCAACTATATATATCAGTTCTAATTTTTCGTTTTATCAAATTATGCCATATGTAGATACTTCGGTAAAAATTACAAATCAGATGCTTCCTAAGGATAATAATAAAATTGTTTCAATGACGAAAAATATATGTAATGCTGCTTGTTTAGCCAATATTACAATGCAAGCAGACTGTATGCCTTCGAATTTTTGTTTTATTAAGGATGAAGCGGGTGATATTGTAGATATTAGAATGTTTGATTGTGATGTTGTTGATGCTGGTGACGTAAATGATGTTTCTGAAATTTATGATTTCACACAATCTAAAAAATTTGTCAGAGAAAATTCTGGTTTCCAAATTTGTACAGATGATGGATCGTGTTATGACGCTAGGGCAGCACTCCCTCCTTTAATATCTTCGAGATTATTTGACACTGTAATAAAAAAACTGCCTATTTTAGCAAAAATTGCTAGCGATTACGCGGGGGAGACAATTATTCCATATATGTTACAATCAGAAGGTTTGATTAATCAGTGGAAAGATAGAGTAATGATTTTGTCAGACGATAATAAATTATATAAAAACATAAATAGTTCGGAGTATATAGAGTTTGACCATACCGCTGCTCTTTTTGTTCTAGAGAAATTGCACTGTACAAATAGCAGTCCATCTTTGTTTATTGATATGTCATTTAAAGATCTAAAAGAAAAATATGATGAATTGGTTTCTATTAAAAGAGAAAAGGAATTGAGTAATTTCTTTAAAGAAATTTTACCAAATGAGTAAAAATTTTTGAGTGTGAAATTGTATAAAATTTTATATTCACCGAAAAAATAATTATAACGGTAATTTGAAAATATTAAGTTTTTTCAAGAAATAAGTTATTGTTGATTTTGTATTAAACTTTTAGCTTGTAATGTTCTATCTATTTTGGAACGTTACTTCACCAGTATGAAATATATATTTATCACTGGTGGCGTTACTTCTTCGTTAGGTAAGGGCTTGACGGCTGGTGCGTTAGGTGCTTTGTTGGAGTGTCATGGGTACAAAATTATTTTACAGAAATTTGATCCTTATCTAAATGTTGATCCAGGAACGATGAGTCCATTTCAACATGGTGAAGTTTATGTACTTAATGATGGTGCTGAAACGGATTTAGATCTTGGACATTATGAGCGGTTTACAAATGCCATTTTGAGTCGTGAAAACAGTATTTCTGCTGGGCAAATATATTTGAATGTTCTTCAAAAAGAGCGTCGTGGAGATTACTTAGGAAATACGGTGCAGGTTATTCCTCATGTCACGGATGAAATTAAGTTTAATTTTAAAAAACAGCGGCAAGATGGTGATATTATTATAACAGAAATTGGTGGGACAGTAGGAGATATTGAAAGTTTACCGTTTTTGGAAGCGATGCGTCAATTTGCTTTGGAGGAGGGGAAAAATAATGTGTTATTCATTCACATGACGTTAATCCCATATTTGCGTGCAGCAAGCGAATTAAAAACGAAACCTTCACAGCAAAGTGTAGCAAAGTTACGTGAAATCGGTATACAACCAGATCTTCTAATTTGTCGGTCCGAGAGACACATCTCTCAGGACATGAAGAAAAAGTTAAGTATGTTTTGTAATGTTGAAGAAAAAAGTGTCATTGAAGAATTAGATCTACAATCTTCAATTTATGAACTACCAATTGCATTGCACAATGAACATGTTGATGAAATCATTGTATCAAAGCTGAATTTGAAAAATACAAAGGAATGTGATATCTCTCCTTGGAATAATATTATTGATAAACTTAAGCATCCTGAGATAGAATTAAACATTGGAGTAATAGGGAAATATATTGAATTACGCGATGCTTATAAATCCATCAATGAGGCTCTTGTTCATGCAGGTATAGAAGAAAATTGTAAAATCAATCTTATGCCAATAGAAGCAGAAAATTTAGAAAATAATGACTTAAGCAGCTTATTAAATTTAGATGGAATATTGGTACCTGGTGGATTTGGTAATCGTGGAATAAATGGCAAGATTTTATCTGTACAATTTGCACGTGAACATAATGTACCATTTTTTGGAATTTGTTTAGGTATGCAAATTGCGGTTATAGAATTTGCTAGAAATGTTGCAAAAATAACAGATGCGGATAGTGAAGAGTTTGGAAACAAATCCGGTAAGCATATAATTTGTTTAATTAATTCTCAAAAGAATGTCGAACAAAAAGGAGGAACGATGCGACTTGGAGCGTATAAATGCCAGTTGAAAGATAATTCTCGAGCACAAATGGCGTACAATACAGATATAATTTTTGAGAGACATCGTCATCGTTACGAATTTAATCCAGAATTTGAAGATTTGTTAACTAGTAAAGGGTTACAAATTTCTGGTAAAAATCCAGAAACTAATTTAGTTGAAATTGTTGAAATCCCTTCACTTGATTGGTTTGTTGCAGTTCAATTTCACCCAGAGTTTTTATCCAAACCAACGTTACCACACCCATTGTTTGTTGGTTTTGTCCGAGCAGCTAAATCTAGAAAACAAAAAAATAGTAATTTTTTTTAAAAACACTTGATTTTCGCTTGTTTTAAAACTAATTGTCAGAAAGGTCTTTCTGATACTTGACATAAGCTATGAAGGATTATACAATTTAACTTTTTATTATGACAACGATGGAACAACAACCAAATTTTGGAAAATTGAGAAGAATTTTTTTCCCAATTCAAGGATATGAATTGAAAAAAGCACTTCCAATGAGTTTTATTTTTTTCTTAATACTTTTTAATTATACTTGTTTAAGAAATATTAAAGATTCTTTGATAGTAACTGCTCCAAATTCCGGAGCGGAAGTATTATCATTTTTGAAAGGGTACTGCGTAATGCCATGTGCGGTATTATTTATGCTTGTATACGCAAAAGCTAGTGACATTCTGAGTAACGAAAAACTATTTTATGCGACTCTGAGTCCATTTATATTGTTTTTTGGTGCTTTTGGTTTTATTATTTATCCGAACTTAGATATTTTGCATCCAGCTGCTTCCACTATTGCTGATTGGCAAGCCCACTGTTCGAAAGCATTGTATTGGCCAATTGCTATCATAGGAAATTGGTCTTATGCATTATTTTTTGTTTTAGCTGAATTATGGGGAAGTACAATTCTTTCGTTATCTTTCTGGCAATTCGCTAATCAGATTTGTAAAATGTCAGAAGCAAAGCGATTTTATGCATTTTTTGGTTTGATTGGACAATTTTCGTTATTATTAGCTGGATCGTTAGGAGAACATTTTTCTAGAGTTCCTAAAAATTTACCAGATGGAGTGGATCCTTGGGGAGTTTCATTGCACTGGTTAATGGGAATGGTTTTTACTACCGGTGTTTTAACAATGCTAATTTATCGTTGGATATATACTAATGTTCTAACAGATAAGAGGTTATATGATAAACCAGAATTACCAGGTGCTTCAAAAAAGAAAAAGGCTAGTGTTGGATTTTGGCAAAGCATAAAAATTATGGCGACTTCTCCATACTTGGCATTGATTGCTTCATTAGTAATTTGTTACGGAATCAGTATTAATTTAGTAGAAGGGTTATGGAAGGGACAAGTAAAGTTGCTATACACAGGAACAAATGAATTTAACGCTTTTATGGCCCGTTACTCATTTTACACTGGTATAGTTTCATTAATTGTTGTTATCATTGGTGGTAACATATTACGTATTTTTAGATGGTTTACTGCTGCTATCATTACGCCAATTTTAATGTTTGTTGCAGGTAGTACATTTTTTGCCTTTATTTTATTCCGTGATAATTTTGGCAAAGCTTTAGAAGTAATTGGGTCAAACCCAATTTCTTGTTCAGTAATTTTGGGAATGTGCATTATAATTTTAACTAAAGCTACGAAGTATGTGTTATTTGATTGCACGAAGGAAATGTCGTATATTCCGCTTGATGAAGAAATGAAAGTAAAAGGTAAGGTTATTGTTGAAGTTGTTGGTGGACGTCTTGGGAAAGCTGGCGGCGCATGGATTCAATCAGGTTTAATGATGATTATTGGTCTATTCAGTGCTTCAGCGGTAAAATTAACAGATATTGCTCCTTATTTATTTGGAATATTTTTGATTGTGTGTGCGTTGTGGATGTTTGCAGTGAAAGGTCTTTCTAAAAAGATTGAAACTGTTCTATCGGCGCAATCTGCACAGAATGAATAAATCCTTTGTACTTGTATGAAAGCATAAAGGGCTGTGTTTTACAGCCCTTTTTGTTTTATATAAGCCTTGAGTGTATTCTGCATTAACATTGCTATTGTCATTGGACCAACTCCACCTGGAACTGGTGAAATTGCTCTACAATGTGGATAAACGTCGTCAAAATTTACATCCCCACATATACGATATCCTTTTTGACGTTGTAAATCAGAGACTCTATTAATTCCAACATCTACAATAACAACACCATCTTGAATCATCTCTTTGTTAATAAAATTTGGTATTCCGGTAGCAGAAATTAATATGTCAGCGCTTTGTGTAATATTTTTTAAGTTTTTAGTTTTAGAATGACATAATGTTACTGTTGCATTACAATTTTCAAAATTTTGAGACAACAATATAGAAAGTGGCCTACCAACTATTTTACTTCGTCCGATAATAACGACATGTTTTCCTGATAGACTAACATTGTAGTATGTTAAAAGTTTTAAAATTCCTAGTGGTGTGCAAGATATAAAACAATCCTTATTCCCGTTGTACATTCTTCCTATGTTTTTTATGGTAAAACCATCGACGTCCTTTTCTGGTGCAATTGATTCAAAAATTTCATCTTGAAAATCTTGGTTAGGCAAAGGAGATTGTACTATAATTCCGTTAATATTTTTATCTTCATTTAATGATTTTATTTTATTTAAAATTTCTTCTTTGTTGCTTCGAGCAGATAAACGTATTACTTGTGATTCTATATTTATATTTGAAGCGTATATTGTTTTATTTTTTACATAAATTTCTGAAGCAGCATTTTCACCGACTAAAATTATGGCTAGTTTTGGTTTTATTTGTAGGTTTTTTGTGTATGAACATATTTCATTTGCCAATTGGGTTGCTAATTTTTTACCATCAAGAATAAGAACCATAATGAAATAATATGTAGAATCTTTTCTTTTTAAAACAATATTAATCAATTTGTCTTGCAAATATTCTCTTTTTAAGAAAAATTACTGTAATTTATGTACAAGCCGTTAAATCTAAAAAAATTATCGGATATAGATATTAAATTTTATAACACCTTTATAGGTACGAGTCGTTTGCTCCCTATTATAGTAGGTAAAAGTAAGTATTACGTAACTTTACATGAAAAAATATTAGAGTTGAAACATCAATCAGTGTTTGAGTTAGATATTGCTGGAGAGAATGTTTGTTTGTATATAAAAAATTATCCTGTTCTTGAATATTTCAACCAAGATTTTAGCGGTATTGATTTGAGTTTGCTACCTGATCCTCTTTCTACAGAAGTTGCAAATGTCGTTTTTGAGGAAGTTTCTAATCAATTAACTGCTTTTCTAAATTTAAATTGTACATTGAAATGTGTTACTTTTGATTCATCTATACATAATGATTTTGAAAAAATAGTAGGTTTTAGTATTATAAATGATTCTTCTCAAAGGATTGTTGTAGGAAATTTAGCAGCGAATCAAAATTTTTTAGAAAAATTAATTGCAAGCTTTGAAAAGATTCCTGCGAGTCGATCACTAGAGGATCATAATGTTGATTCTGAAGTATTTTTAGAAGCTGGAAAAACAACTTTATCTAGAGAAGAGTATGAGTCTCTAGAGGAGAATGATATTATTTTTTTAGATGATGATGCACATATCCGCAGTGGAGTATTTAATATATGTGGTATTGATCCTATAAAAGCGAGTGGTGTTTTTAAAAATGGTAAGTTTGAAATAACGAATGTAATAAAATAATTTGGAGGCGCTTTGATGAGCAACAGTAAGATGAAGACATGTGCTGGTAATATTGATGCAGATGTCGATGAAATATTTTTGGAAGAGGATGATGAAGAGTATGAAGGTTTAGAAGAATCTTCATTAAAAGTTGATAATGAAGAAATTAATGATACTCAAGATGTAAGCCAATATGCAGAACAGAAATCAGAAGATGATGAAGAACATACTTTTGATTTATCTAATTTTGATGATGTTGATATTGAAGATGATCAAGCTGATTTAGGTAATGACACAGTTGGTTCTTTGAAAAAAACAAAAAGTAAGAATTTGAAAGTTGATATTAAAAATGGCAGCAATAAAAGCAGTAAAGTTCGTCGTAAAAAAAGTAAAACTAATCTCTTGACTTCAAATAAGAATGACAAGCTTCCTCAAGAAGCTGCTGAGGAGATGGAAGCTAAAAACACTAATATTCCAGAAGGGATGGTAGAAGTTAACAAAATTACAATGAATTCTGAGAATAATACTACTGATTCTGCTCCTAAAACTGCTCTTAAAAGTGTTTCTGTCCCAGTGAGTAATATAAGCATAACTTTAACATTTGAGACTGGGCGACAAAAAATTTCTTTTGGTGAACTTGATACTTTAGAAAAAGGTTACACTTTTGTTTGTCAAAATCCTGTTGAAAATCCTGTTGAAATTAGAGCCAATGGCACTTTAATTGGATATGGACAATTGGTGGATGTAGATGGTAAGATTGGTGTGCAAATAACAAAGTTTTTATAAAATGTTAACGAATTTTAATTTTGACCCTATTTCGGTAATCGCAGTTCTAGTATCGTTATCACTAGCGCCTTTTGCAGCTCTGTTGGTATCGTCATTTGTAAAAATTGTGATTGTGTTAACGTTAGTAAGAAATGCGCTTGGAGTTCAGCAAGTCCCGCCAAATATGGTACTTAACGGACTAGCTATTATGCTCAGCTTGTATATTATGTACCCAGTAATTGTAGATACTGGTAAATTAGCGTTAGAAACAGAATTTAAGACTGACACTTTGGAAGATGTTGTATTAATTGTTAATAAATTGAAGGTTCCATTGCAAAATTTTTTGAGCAAACATACAAGTGATACGAACAAGGCATTTTTCGTAAAATCTGCACAGAGGATATGGCCAAAAGAACTATCTAAGGACGTTAAACCTGAAGATCTTATGGTATTATTGCCAGCTTTTACAGTTACTGAAATAACGTCGGCATTTCAAATAGGATTTTTATTATATTTGCCGTTTATAGCGATTGACCTTATCGTATCTAATATACTTTTAGCTCTTGGTATGATGATGGTTTCCCCAATGACAATTTCTCTACCTTTTAAGCTTATGTTGTTTGTGTTAGTAAATGGCTGGGGAAAGATGATTCAAGGGTTAGTGTTAACATATCGCTAGCATTTTGCTTGCAAAATCGTTTATTTGAGCTTCTTTGTAGGGTGTGAACGGTATTTATTTAATTATTGATACTGCTACTCCAGATTTACAAGTAGGGTTTGTTTATAATTGTCACAATAGGATTGATAAGGTTTCATCTGCTAAAGGTAACATTTTTGAATTACTACCAAACTTGATTAAACAATTGATGTCAAAAATTTCCTTTGAGGATCTAGAAGGAATAATTTACTGTTATGGGCCGGGGACAACATTAGGGTTGAGATTATGTGTAACAATGATAAATGTTTGGGCAAAGTTATGTCGGAAAGAGTTCCAATTATTTCGTTATTCTAGTTTAGACATGGCTGCTAATATTACAAATTTTGATAATTCTGTTACTGTTTGTGTAAATAATGGGAAATATTTAACGCGAACAGTGAATGGTGAATATATTATATGTGATGCTATTGATGAAAAGTCGTTATTTTTACAAACAAAGCGTTTAAGCAAACACTGTAATAATGCGCTAGTACAGTACGATATCAGTCAATATCATGGAAGTATTTTTGATATCACTAATTTAATTACCAAACCGGAATTATTTTGCGTAGAGGAAAAAAATTTTACTAAGTGGAATGGAAAGCGACATTGTTAGTATTACATTTAGTGTTGATATTGTTTAAATTTCTTTCATAACTTTTATAGAGATG
>CBCPNC010000037.1:0-3754 GCA_965120425.1 uncultured Opitutia bacterium | reverse complement strand
CGATGTCACAAACTCTTATTGCATTTTCTGCAGGGACCACTAATGGGGTAACAATTGCACTAAACTATGGATTTTTGGGTATATTTGCTGCTGGACTAAATGCAATTGAATTACCGAAACAATTAATGTATTTAATCATACAAAAACAAAATAGTACTAAATTCAACCCAGCAAAAAAAGCAAATATATCAATGTTATTTTTATTAATCTGTGGAATTTGTTCCCAAACGATAATACCAATACACATTGCTTTTATCCCTGTTATTGTTCCAGTATTTTTACAGACATTCAATCAAGTTAAATTAGATAGAAGAATAATTGCATGTATACTAACCTTCGGTTTAGTAGCTACATACGGATTTTTTCCGTTCGGATTTGGAGAAATTTTTTTGAAGGAAATTGTAATAGGGAACTTATATGCAAACAACGTTTATATTCCTTCTAATGCATTAAACATTATGAAACTAACTGCTATTCCTATTATTGGAATGCTTATCGGGTTAATTTTAGCTATAAAATATTCTTACAGAAAACCTAGAGAATACAATCAACAAGAACCAACATTATTCAACCAGAAAAATATTACTACTTCACGAAAAAATATTTTCGTCGGAATATTAGCAATAGTTATAATGATAGTCACTCAAATAGCATTTAAGAGTATGATGATCGGAGCACTATGTGGAACTCTAACATTAATAGGCTGTAGGGCAATAAAAATAAAATCAACAGAACTTGTTGTATCAAGTGGGTTTGGTATGATGGCAACAATTGGAATGATAATGATTATTGCTGCTGGATATGCCAATGTACTTTCCACCAGTGGATCAATAAATGATCTAGTAAATTTATTGGATGGATTTAACATCAAGGAATACTCATCTTACGATACTATTAATGTTATTTGTTGGTCTAATAATAACCATTGGTATCGGATCATCATTTTCAACAATACCAATATTAGCTGCGATTTTTATACCAATTTGCAAAAAAATGGGAATGTCAAATGAAGGAACTTTTATCATTTTAACAGTTGCTAGCATGTATAGGTGATGCTGGATCTGCTGCCTCAGATTCCACACTTGGCCCAACTTCTGGCTTAAATGTCGACAATCAGCATGACCACTTTAAAGATTCGGTCATACCAACATTTTTGCATTTTAATATTCCACTTTTAGTATTTGGATATTTAGCTGCGATACTCTTTTTTAATCTTGAACATGTTCTAATAAAACAATGTCAACTCGACGGTCTATCATTGTACAATTTTTATCTGTACTCTTTTCTTTAGCTTGTTCAGAACCAACAGATGCAACGGTAACTCGATTTTCATCTATTCCAGCTTCAATAAATTTTTCTTTAATACATTCCGCACGCTTAAGCCCTAAATTATTATTATAATCACGAGATCCGAAGTGATCGCAGTGACCAACAATTAAAATCTGAAATTCTAAATTTTTTTTAAAAAAATTAGCAGCTGATTCTATGCGATCAACATATTTAATATTTGGGACAGCTTTATCAAAATCAAAAAATATTGCAGCGACTATATCAGACTTAGAATAAGTGTATACTGTTGACATAGGATCTCTATACTAACCGCCTCTATCGATCTAGGTATATAAAATGCATCTTCTTCTTCATTAACTACAACAACTGAATCAGACTTATGAGTACGCAATGTCGAACAACCAGTCAAAACAAATAATAACAATAAGGTAAACCAAGACTTACTCATACAGTGCTCATGATCTTAAAAAGAGTTATAAAGGTCAATTAAAAATTTTTACTTTCACTAACAAGTAAAGACTTAACAAAACCTATCCCTTCATCGTAATTGGAAAATATCATATTTAATTGAGCTCCAAAGGTTGCTTTTAAAATTTTACTAAAAGTATCTGACGGAGTTAAACCTAATTTTATAAGATCGCGTCCCTTTATAATTGGTTCTGGCATTTTATCCAAAATTCCAAGTTGTTTAGCCATAGACTTTGCTAAATTAAGCGATTTTAACTCATATTCCGGTGCATCGCAATCTCCCCAAACACCTCCACGTCCATGATGATCATATATACAAACTCTTATCAACCTATCTAAACGGCCAACTTTAGTGGATAATTTCAATAACGATATTTTACGAGATTTTTCGTCTAACTTATAAAAATGATCATCTCGAATTGCCATATGATGTTGTACCAATAATTTTACCTCTTGGATTAATTTTCTAGGAGCCTTCATCTTACTTAAGAAACTATCCACAAATGGAGCAGCAGCAACATCATGTCCAAAATGATGAATTCCATTGCCGTCTCTTGTAGTCGTCACTGGTTTCCCAAAATCATGACATAACGTAGCAAAACCAACAGTAATATCTTCATTTGGAATACCTAATCTATCATTAGCAAACAAATCAATAGCTAAACAAGTATGTTCAAAAACATTTCCTTCTGGATGCCTCTGATAATTTTGATCACAGTGTGTAAGTGCATCAATCTCTGGGAAAAATTTAATCCATCCACATTTTTTTAGAAACTGCAACCCTAATGAAGGTTTTGTTCCAAGTAACATTAATTTTTTCCATTCTAAAAATACCCTTTCTGGTGAAATGTTGCACAAACTTAAAGAAGAGGACAGTTCTATAAGATCCCTCGTTGGAATAAGTCCAAACCTACTAATGAACTGCATAGCACGTAATACCCTTAATGAATCTTCAGAAAATTTTTCTCCAACATTTTTTAAAATTTTATTTCTTAAGTCTAAAATTCCACCATACGGGTCGTACAATTCATGACGTTTTACATCAAAATATATTGCATTTATCGTAAAGTCCCTACGATTAGCAGCTTCTTGAATACTACAATTTAAAGGCAAAAATTGCACATCAAAATCATTGTGATTATCACCAATTTTAACCTCATTTCGTGGCACAGAAATATCAACATTGCTGCCTTTAACTTTGAAAACTCCAAACTCAGAATTCTTACGAAGAAAACATTTTTGAGGCAGTAATTCAAATGTCGGTAATAGAATACTTATAATTTGTTCGGGATGAATACCAAAAACTTCAATATCAAAATCGAAAACTTTTTTCCCAAGCAAAGCATCGCGCACACACCCACCAACTAAATAAGGACGTGCACCATTTTTTATTAAAATAGAACAGATTTCTTGAACTACTTTATAAAGAGTTTTATCTACCAATTTTGTGTAGTCGAACAGTTGAGAATCCACATTCATTTATAGAAAATTTGAAAAATTTCCTTATTTAAGGCAAGTTTTAGAAAAGTAAGAACATATTTTAATAATGTACGTAGTATATATAAAAAAACAGCGGACTGAAATCAATCAGTCCGCTCTCCCCTAATTAAACCGCACTTCCTAACGGTGATGATGATAAATGTGCAAAAAATTTTTTCTTTTTCAATGAAAAAAAGAAAATTTTTATCCTTTTTTTAAAATTAGACCATTTAAAGGAATGTTTTGAAAGTCAACATTTTTAAATTCTGGTACTGAATATGACATATCTTTCCATATTTGCTGAATATTTAAATACTCCTTTTCAGCCCCCTGAAAATATATATTCATTAATAAAGAAAGAACTTCCCAACATTCCAAAATTGTTTTCCTAGGTGGATTAACTGCTTTGAAAAATTTTTGTAAAATGAAATCACGATTAATAAACGTTCCTGTCCGCTCGAAAACAGTTGTTACTGGGAAGACAAAATTTGCAACATTAGAAGTGTGGTTTTTTTTA
>CBCPNC010000036.1:0-12158 GCA_965120425.1 uncultured Opitutia bacterium | reverse complement strand
AGTCATGTTTCGCTTACTGCTCTGTACTTGCAGTTTAGACTTTATTGGATTTTTATTGAATGTAGAATCGCTCGAACTGACATTATAAATTTTTGTACTATTATTATCAGTTGAGTTTACATAATTTACTAATGAATGTACGGTTTGATTTTGCTGGGTAATATTATATGAAGTATTTGTATTTGGAACACACAGAGATTGTTTTTTTTGATTTAAAAATTGAATATTATAATCGATTGCTTTTGAACATGTTTCAAAATCGTTCTTTTTGTTACAGGCAGGAAGTTGATTTTTTTGAAATGCAGAAAGAAGATTGATCAATGATAAAACCATTAAACTGGGATTTAGATCGCTTTTTTCATTTTGTAGGGATTTTACTTGTTTATTTCTTAATTGTTTTGTTGATGGCCCTACAAATGGTTGTTTTTGATAAATTTCCTTAAATTTTTCCTGCCTAATTTGAGCTCTTCGTGCTTTTTTTCCACTAATATAATTATTAGACTCATAAAACTTACTGCGAATGCGATTGCTCATACTTTTATACTATTTCCCAAAATATTTTTATTGATTAAGTTACTAAATAACAAATTGTTATTCTTCAATTCTAGGATGATAACTACTCATAACTGGATACAAATTGTATCTGTTTTACATAAAATTTAAAGTATAAAAGTGTTTTTTGTGTTTTTTTATAAAAAAATTGTTTTAATGTTTTTTCAGTTTAAAATATTTACTTTTTAAGTAAAAAAACAGATGTTGAATTTCAAAACCCTTAGCGCTAATTAAAATGTAGTCTCAAGATGAAAATTTTTCTGTAAGATACCTTATCTTTTATTGAGAATTATGTGTGTTTTTTTTAATTTTTATTAAAAAACGATTTTAAACTTTTAGTTTTAATTTGAAAATACAAAGTTAGTTTACTTCTGTAGTATATAAACAGTAATTGTTCGACTAATCATATTTCTATTTTTATAACTTTTTGACTAAAATTGCACTTCTGTTAAAATGGTAACTCTAATTTAGTTTTTTAACAAAAAAATAAGAATAAAACGTAATTGATAAAATGAGTAAAACACAAAAAATGATTCTCGTTGCATATTTTTCAAGAGCAGGTGAACAATATAACGTAGGGAATGTTGAAAAGGGAAATGCTGCTATTATTGCAGAAATGATAGCCGAACAAACAAATGGAATTCTATTTGAAATACAATTACTAAATGATACTTATCCCCACTCCTATACTGCTTTAACAGAAGCAGCACTCATGGAAAAAAATGAAAATAAAAGGCCTAAAATCATAGGGAAAGTCGATGATTTTGATCAGTATAGCACAATTTTTATTGGATGTCCTAATTGGTGGGGTGATTTACCAATGCCTGTCTATACTTTTTTAGAAAGCTACGATTTTTCTAGTAAAATTATTATTCCGTTTATTACCCATGAAGGCAGCGGGTTGGCAGATACTCCAAATAAGATAAGAAATATAATTTCTCCTAACGATATTTTACCTGGGTTCGAAATTACAGGAACAGAAGCGCAAAATGATCAAGTTAATGCTAGAAAAAAGGTTAATAATTGGCTAGCTCAAATTGGTTATTAATTTTAAAAAATCTTTTACTTCACGAATGGTTGGTGGAGCCGAGGGGATTCGAACCCCTGACCCCCACAATGCCATTGTGGTGCTCTACCAACTGAGCTACGACCCCAAAGAAAACTGATTTTAAGAGAGCTATAAGTTTTTTAATGGCACGCCTCGCAGGAGTCGAACCTGCAACCTTCTGATCCGTAGTCAGATGCTCTATCCAATTGAGCTAGAGGCGCACAGATGAAAGTGTATCCTGAAAAACTTTTTTCATTTATCAAGTATTTTTTATCTTAAATTTTCCATCATATAATCGTTCTACACATCCATGTATTTCCAATAACTGAACAGCGCTACTTACTGTTTGAATTGGAATATTTAAAATATTAGACAATGTACCTAAATCTAATGGTTGATTATTGGTAAGTGTGTCATATATGGCATTCCCTATAGGACAACTTTGTTTAGGTTTATCTTGCAATTTTATTGATGTTTGTGTAGTTTTTAAATTTAAATAAGGAATTTCTTCAAATAAATCATCAACAGATCTTATGACTGAAGCTCCTTTCCGTATTAATTCTAAACAACCAGCACTTGAACGTTGATCTATTCTACCAGGAACTACAAATACATGTCTACCTTGGTCAAGTGCATGGTGAGCGGTAATCATACTTCCACCGTACAAGTCAGATTCTACGATAATCAAGGCATCACATAAACCAGAAATTAGACGGTTGCGATAAGGAAATGTTTGTTTATCAGCACGTCTTCCAAGTGTAAATTCTGAAATAATTCCACCTAAGGTAATGATTTTGTGGTATAATAATGAATTTTCAGGTGGATAAATAACGTCTATTCCATTTCCCAAAACTGCTATTGTTTTCCCTCCTGCTGCAAGAGCCCCATCATGTGCACTAGCATCTATACCTCGTGCTAGTCCGCTAACTACACAAATACCGTGTTCAGCCAAATCGAAAGCTAATTTTCGTGCAACAACCATACCATAAGCAGTGGCATTCCTAGATCCTACAATTGCAACTTTTGGTATCTGATTACAAAGATCACCTAAACAGTATATACCTATTGGAGTATCATAAATTTCTTTTAAAATTTTAGGAAAATCTGCAAGTTCACATCCAATAAACCGTGCACCAAATTCTTGCAATTTTTTCTCTTCTTCTTGTAAATTGAAAAATTTTTTGTGATTTAAGATGCTATCCGATATCACGCATCCAACACCAGGAATGCTTTGTAAAAATTCTTTATCAGCTGAAAAAATATCACGAATGTCGTTAAAATGATTAGAAAGAGATTTATAAATACATGGTCCTAAATTTGGCAATGCATTTAATATCATTAAACATTGATTAAGAGACAAATTTTCAACCATGTTTTTTAAGAAAGCATAAAATATATTTTGCAAGTTTTTTATGTGTTATTTTTTCTTGCCTACTTCCGTTAGCAGTATTTATCATGTGAAAATGGTTATAAAATTATTAGATCTTGTTGAACAAAACAATGTCTTAAAGCAAGAGTTAGTAAAAAAATTTGAAGAAATATTAGATTCAGGACAATTTATTTTAGGCGAAGAAGTAGAGAAATTTGAAAATAAAATGTCTAAGTTCTTATCCTGTAAATATTGCTTAGGAGTATCTTCAGGAACAGATGCTTTGTTATTGGCTTTAATGGCACTTGATATTAAACCAGGAGATGAAGTTTTGTGCCCAACTTATACGTTTTTTTCAACTGCTAGTTGTGTTAGTAGATTAGGTGCTGTTCCAATATTTGTAGACGTAAATTATGAAGATTTTTGTATATCAGTACAGGATTTGAAGAAAAAAATTTCAAACAGAACTAAAGGTATAATAGGGGTTCATTTATTTGGGCAAGCGTGTGAATGCGAAAAAATTTTAGATATATGTTCTAATTCAGGTTTATTTTTTGTAGAAGATTGTGCACAAGCACTAGGAGCTAAAAGAAACAATAAGTTTGTGGGAACATTTGGAGATATTGGTTGTTTTAGTTTTTTCCCTAGTAAAAATCTTGGAGGATTTGGTGATAGTGGGTTAGTAACAACTAATAATGATTTTTTATATGAAAAAATGAAGATTTTGCGTACACATGGTATGCATCCAAAATACTTTCATGAAAAAATCGGTGGTAATTTTCGAATAGACACTCTACAAGCGGCACTTTTAAATATTAAGCTTAATTATCTTAATGAATACATATCTAAGCGTCGTGAACATGCACTGTACTATAGTAAAAGTATGCAAGATTTAGATAAAAAGTATATAGATTTGCCAAAAGAATCTCAAAATAATTTTCATACGTGGAATCAATTTACAATTAAAGTTTTGAATGAAAAGCGTGGTGAACTAAAAAAATTTTTACAAGATAGTGAAATAGGGTGTGAAGTATATTATCCATTATCGTTACATAAACAAAAATGTTTTCAGCCACAATTTAGTTCAATGAAGCTTGCGGAAAAATTGACAACACAAGCATTGAGCATTCCAATTTATCCAGAATTAAAACAAAAGCAATTAGATCTGATTTCAAACAAGTTACATTCTTTTTTTTGCGTCAACTGAAAATTTTTTTGTAAAAAATATAAAAAATACAAAAAAATGCTTGACATTGGATTCGGTATTTAGTGTTCAAAAGATACTTAACAAAAACAAGGAAAAAAATGTCAGTATCATCATTGTCTATCCAAAATGAAGTTGCAAATCAGCAAATAAATGGACTAAAACAAGCAGAAAACAATAATATTGATGTTGTCGTTCATGACAAACAAACTTCAAGTTTAAATACAGAAAGTAAACTAGAAGAAAAAAAGGTAAATGAGAGAGAAGTTTTAAAAGAAAGTCATAATTCTGAAGAAACAACTAAAGCATCAAGCGCTGTTTCAGATAATGTTTCAAGTAGTTTTGAAACAATAGAAGGTAACCAAGAAAATACGGTTCCAGGGGATGCAGAAAATTCTGAAAAAATAAAAAATGAAGTAACCAATACTGCTCCAGATAATTCCGAAGAAACAAGAAACTCCAAAGTTAAAAGCTTGCTTATTAAATTTATCAATTTTTTAAAACAAAATAAGAAATCAATAATAATTGGTGGAACTTTGTTAGGTTTAGGAGCTTTGAGTATTACTGGATTGATTCTAGCCGTAAAACATCAAAGAGTTCATCAAATGGTTTCCCAAGAAAGTAGTTCAGATTTGATATCAAATTTACTTCAAAGAATGATAAAAAAAGAAGAACCATCTCTGGAAGAAATTTCTAATGTACAGGTAAAAATTCCTAATGTACAAGTAAAAATAGGTAATAGAACGAAATTTGATAGTAAAAGAATCTGGCATTGATAATAAAAGTATCTATTAAAAAATAGACTATTTTAGTGAATTAAAATTCAAAAGACCTATCTTTAAATTAGATAGGTCTTAATTGTTAAAAATTTTGATGTTTAAAAATGACTTGCATCTTTTATAAAATACTGATCATCTACTTAGGATGACTGAGAAAAATTTTGTGCACCTTCATCTTCACACTGACTATAGTGTTTTAGATGGAGCTTGTCGTATGGATCGTTTATTTAAAAAAGCACAAAATTTAGGCATGCCAGCAGTAGCAATGACTGATCATGGTAATATTTTTGGAGTGCCAGACTTTATAAAATATGCGAAAAAATTCTCAGTAAAACCTATCATTGGATGTGAATGTTATACACTGTTTCACGAAGATATTACAAAGCATGTTAAATATCCACTATATCACACTATTTTGTTAGTAAAAAATTTAGAGGGATACCGTAACCTATGTAAATTAGTATCTATTGCACATGTTCAAGGGTTTTATTATAAACCGCGAATAAACTTTGATTTATTAAAAAAATATCATGAAGGATTAATTTGTTTAACAGCATGTTTACAAGGTTATATTCCTCAAATGTTAATAAATGAACATTACGATTTAGCACAAGATGGAATACAAGAATTAATTAATATATTTACTCCTGAAAATTTGTTTATTGAGGTTCAAAATCACAATATTCCAGAACAGCAGAAAGTTTTGCCTAAGTTATTTTCTATTGCACGTGAAAATAACTTAAGAGTAGTGGCAACGAATGACTCTCATTACGTTGATAAATCTGATTGGGAAGCTCATGATGCTATGTTATGTGTACAAACAGGCTCTAAAATTTCTGATGAAAATCGTATGCGCATGCCGTATCATGAATTTTATGTAAAGTCACGTAGTGAAATGGAAAAATCATTTCAAAATCACCCTGAGGCGTTGGATAATACCTTAATAGTGGCTGAAATGTGTAATTTCAATATGCCATATGGAGAAAATCATTATCCTGTTTTTGTTGGCAGCGAGAAAGAACAATCCAATTTTGATTATTTAAAATCATTGTGCATATCCGGGTTAAAAACGCGATATAATATTGACTACAGTAAAGTTGATAAGACGAGTAAAGTAAATGCTGAGGACATTTATAACCCTGTTAATTTATGTAAACGTTTTGATTATGAACTATCAATAATAGAAAGAACAGGGTTTATTGATTATTTTCTGATCGTTTGGGATTTTGTAAACTGGGCGAAAAATAATGGAATAGTAGTGGGCCCCGGACGAGGTTCTGGTGCAGGGTGTATGTTGGCGTATTTGCTTAACATTACAGATATTGATCCTATTCGTTTCGGTTTACTTTTTGAAAGATTTTTAAATCCAGAACGAATATCTCCTCCAGATTTTGATATTGATTTTTGTATGAATCGACGCGGAGATGTTATTGAATATGTAAAAAGTAAGTATGGTAAAGATCATGTAGCTAATATTATTACCTTTGGTACATTGGGTGCCAAAATGGTTTTACGCGATGTTTGTAGGGTTTATGATGTGCCTTATGAAGAAGCTAATAGATTAGCAAAATTAATTCCTGACGATCTTCATGTAACATTAAATGAAGCATTGTCTAAATCTTCAGAATTACGATTCGAACAAGAAAAAAATCCTTTAATAAATAAAATATTAGCAGAATGCCAAATTTTAGAAGGGATGGTGCGCAATATTGGTACTCATGCATGTGGAATAATTATATCTGATCAGTCTACAGATAATCTTGTGCCAGTTACTGTTCAAGAAGGAGCATTAACCACACAGTATGCTAAAGAAGCTGTTGAAGAATTAGGCTTACTTAAAATGGATTTTTTAGGTCTTAAGACTTTGACTGTTATTGACCTTGCTGAACGTAGTATTAGACGTCGTGAAGAATTTAAAGACTTTGATATTTCAAAAATTCCACTAGATGATAGTGCAACCTTTGATTTAATGAATACAGGTGAAACTATAGGAGTATTTCAATTTGAATCTTCAGGTATTCAACGATGGTGTCGACAGTTTGGATTTTCAAGCATTGAAGAAATCAGTGCTTTAAGTGCGTTGTATCGCCCAGGGCCTATGGAATGGTTGCCCGATTATGTAGCAGGGAAAAAAGATCCTACAAAAATAAAATATTCTCATCCTTTGTTGAAAGATATTTGTAAATCCACCTTTGGAATTATTGTCTATCAAGAACAAGTAATGTTAGCAGCAAGAATAATAGCGGGATATTCTCTAGGACAAGCAGATATTTTGCGGCGTGCCATGGGTAAGAAAAAAGTAGATGTAATGAATGCCCAAAAAGAAATTTTTATTAAAGGAGCAAAAGAACATAATAATATTTCACGCAAAAAAGCTGAAGAAATTTTTTCTGTTCTAGAGAAATTTGCAGGTTATGGATTTAATAAATCGCATGCTGATGCATATGCAGTCATAGGGTATCGAACTGCTTATTTAAAAGCTCATTTCCCAGTGGAATTTACGGCTGCATTGATGTCGTGTGATTTAGGTAATGCTGATAAAATTGAGCTTTTTATCAATGAAGCTACAAGAATGAATATTTCTGTGCTTGGCCCCGACATTAATCAATCATTATGCGATTTTACTCCTTATGTGTCAAATGAACAGAGGTATATTCGGTTTGGCTTGTCAGCTATTAAAGGTGTTGGTGATGTCGCGGCAGCTAATATTTTATATGAGCGAGAAAAATGTGGAGAATTTAAAGATTTTGTAGATTTTTCACAGAAAGTCGATACTAGAGTAGTAAACAAACGGGTTTTTGAATCATTAATATTGAGTGGAGCTTTTGATTCATTTGGTGTGGACAGACAACATTTATTAAATTCATTACCGACTGTTCTTCAGGAGGCTAATAATTCTCAAAAAGAAAAATTAAGTGGGCAAATTTCGTTATTTGATGTATTTGATTCTGATAATGGAATAATATCTCTAGATACTTCTGGTCCTAAAATGTCAAAATTTGACAAACTGAAAAACGAGAAGGAAATGTTAGGATTTTATATATCTGGACATCCAATGGCAGAATATAAAACACTTTGCCAAGTAATTAATGATCCTGTTAGCGGAAACTTAAGTAATTTATCAGATAAAGAGAATTTTAGAATATGTGGAATCATTAATGGCGTGACTAAAAAATTTACAAAAAAAGAAGGTAGAGTTTGGGTGTTTTTTCAACTTGATACCGGAAATGAAATTATTCAGATCAACTGTTTCCCCGACAATTTTGAACGAATAGGGTATAAAATTAAAGATAATTTAATTGTCGTCGTTTCTGGGAAATGTCGATTAAGAGATGGAGAATATTCGTACAGTGTGTCAGATGTTGATGAAATAAATGTAGCAATTAAATATCTAATAAATCGCATTGATTGGATTTTGGATGCTAATTCCAATAATCTTGATACATTTATCGTTGAATTTAATAATTTTATACAAGATAATGAAGGAAACATAGATAATGTACTGTCTTTTGAGTTTATGGATGGACATCGAGAGCAAGCAAAGTTATCAGATGCATTACGTAGTTCATTTGACTTAAATACAATTAATAAATTCAAATCATCTCTTGTAGTAAAAGATGTAATTTTCACAGCTACTCCATTAAACAAGTCTGAAAATTATTTAAAATCTTTTAATAGTTTTGCATGGACTAAATAATATGGGAGATAATATTGTTGTAGTAAAAAATCTTTCTAAAAAATATGGAAAATTTTTCGCGTTATCAAATATTTCGTTATGTATTCCTAAAGGGAAAACTGTTGGTTTAATTGGACCAAATGGAGCAGGTAAAACTTCTTTTTTGAAAATTTTATCAGGCTTGATAACTCCAACAGAAGGTGAAGTTTATATTGCAGGTAATGATCTATCCACTAATACAGTTTTTGCTAAAGAGAGTGTTGCCATAATGTTGGAAGATAATCCATTGCCTGATCACATGAAGGTGGGGGAATATTTGCGTTTTCGGGCCGCTTTAAAAGGAATAAAAGATGTGAGAAAAGCTGCAGAAAATATAATGCGAAAATGTAACCTTTATTACGAAGCACGTTACAAAATGATAAAATGTTTATCTAAAGGATATAGGCAGCGTGTAGGTATTGCAGATGCTTTACTTGGGAATCGGCCTTTAATTATTTTAGATGAACCGACAATTGGGCTAGATCCTCGACAGATAATAAATATTCGAAAAACATTAGTAGATTTTAGTTCATCAAGAACTTTTATTATATCTAGTCATATTTTATCTGAATTGGAAACGATATGTGACTATTACATTATGATCAATGATGGACATATTGTTTCAACTGGGACTTTTGATGAAATAACTACACGAGAATGCGCATTGAAATTTAAATATTATGCAAGTATTGATTGCATTTATCCTAAAAATGATATGATACACTTTTTGAAAAAGAATAATTTTTCTTTTTCCATCAAAGTTGATACTTTTAAAAACCTTCGAGGTGTATATTTAAATTCAAATACTCTTTCTTATAAAGATATAGCATGCTTATTTGCGTGCTATTTTAATGAACACTTAATAAGTTTTGGAAAAAATTATGGATCTTTAGAGGATGCTTTTTTATACGCAACTAAGCGCAGTTATGACGATTTTTAATAAAGGGAATATATGAAAAATTTTTTCATATTACTAAAGTACGAATGCTATAAATTATTAGTTTCTCCATCAACATATTTTATTGCAGCAGCTTTTTTATTCATTTTGTCTACTATTTATGCGTTTTTGTTGCATGAATTTATATTGTATGACCAAGAAATTTCATTTATACATTCATTCTTTCAAGGTTTCTGGGTTCCAGTTTTGTTAGCCACACCATTATTAACAATGCGTACTTTTTCGGAAGATTATAAGTCTAAAATGATGTACGTAATAAAATCAACGTTAACTTCTGATTATCCAATTATATATGCGAAATTTGCTTCTATAGTCTTGTTTTACATCGTCTTATGGTTAATGTGCAGTATATTAATTGGAATTACAGTAATGGTAGTTCCTTCTATATTATTTGATTCTTCATTTATTAACGTTAATAGTTTTATTGGAGGATATATTTATATATTGTTTTCTGGATTATTATTTATAGCGATTGGTATATTTTTTAGCAGTTTAACGGAAAACCAAGTACTGGCGGGCATAGCTACTTTTGTGTTTTTATTTTTTATTCTTATAGATGGCCAATTCTTAACATTTCATGGCTTGAATAATGAAATTATTAACTGTACGTTAGTACGCCCACTTAATGTGTTTTTACAACTTGATAATGCTTGTCTGGGGGTAGTTGATACGAGGGTTATTGTTTTATATATAACACTTACATTAATGCTTTTGACATTTACAAAAGTAACGCTTGAAAAAAAGTTTAGTTAAAAAAACTTATGGGTTTTAAATTGTCCAACAAAATTCGTTCTTTAAATAGGTTATTTTTTATATTTTTAATCATATTATTGGTTTTAATTATAAATATAATATCTTCTCGTTATTATTATCGTACTTACATCAATAACAATACTCGATATAAATTATCGGAAGAGACGATAAGTAAAATATCAAAAATAAGTAAGGAAATTAAAATTTTTGTTCTATTAGAACATTCAGATTCTTTGGCTCTAAATGTTGTAAAAAATGATATCAGTAAACTTTTAAATGAATATATTGAATGTAGTGATTTAATATCAGCGAAATTTTTAGATTTTAATCATGAAAATTATGAATTGCGTTCATTGTCTAATAAAATTGGCATTTTACCAAACAATGTAGTTGTTGTACAATCAGAAAATTTTGTTAAAGTTTTATCGATTGAAGAATTTTATGAAATTCATGATGGTGAAGTTGTAGGATTTTGTGGTGAACAGTTATTAACATCAACTATTTCTAATTTAGAATCTGGATACAAAAAAAATATTTATTTTATTTCTGGGCATGGGGAATATAACATCGATGATAGTTCTTCAAGTTTTGGATTATCTGCATTAGCCAATATACTTCGACAGAAAAATTACAATGTACAAACTTTAAATTTAAGTGTTGCAAGGCATATACCTGAAAATGCCGATTTAATTTTTATTACCGGATTAAAGGTCCCATTTCTACTTTCAGAAATTAATATCTTAAGAGATTTTTTAGATAAAAATGGAGGGAATATAATTTTTACAGTTAGTGAAACTAAAGACCGATTGTTAAATGAATTTGTTTTAGATCATGGAATTTATATCAGTCAAGATTACTCCATTTTACCATGCGAAAAAGATGCAAAATTTAATAATGATTTAACAATAAACAAATTTGCGCGCCATGAAATTACTGATAATTTAATTAATTTAAAATTGCCAATTGTCTGGGGACACACCTATGAAGTAAATGGTGCTGAATGGGCAACAGATGATGTTTATCAAATAACAGATCTTATTGAAGTGAATGGTATAACAGAGCGAGATTTATTGAAAGAAAATTCTTTTATAGTATGTTCGCTGTTTGAAAAATCTACCTTCAATGAAATAGATGTTTTGAATGGAAAATTACTCGTGATTGGTAGCTCAGATTTTTTAACAAATTCGAAAATTAACATTCTTGGAAATAAAATATTTTTATGTAATGCGGTTGATTTTATGTGTAATTCTAAGGCAGATTTATCTATTGCTAGTAAAAATTTTAACAAATACAGATTATCAGTACAACCAAAACAGTTTTCTATAATATTATGTAACTTTGTGGTAGTTTGCTGCTTAATTTGTTTTTTAGGAGTTGTAGTATTTTGGATGAGAAGGAAGTAACATGAAACTATCCATTCGGAAACAACTGTATATATTAATTTTTGCTAATTCATTATTTATAGCATTGCTTTACTTTTTATTTTCTGAATTGCATTTTTCAAAATCAACAACGTCCAAAATTGATAATACACATTTTAATGTAAATGATATTTTAAAAATAGAAATTTTTAATCAACAAAATCGATCTCATCTTGAATTTACTAAAAATTCAAATGATGATTGGTATTGTTCTTATAACAATTCTAATTTCTATGTTAATGAACATGCTATAAATACTCTTTTGTTTCAAATCCAAAACTTAACTTCTGCAAACTCATCTGTTCCTTCTGGTAGTTTTTTATGGAAAATTACTTTAACTGAACAAAGTGGTATTCCTA
>CBCPNC010000035.1:0-4012 GCA_965120425.1 uncultured Opitutia bacterium | reverse complement strand
AAGGGCATTTTTTTGTGTACGAAAAACAACTAATGATGGTTGGGTAGTTTTAGATTCTCTTAATGAGAATCTGCCACTAGTTTCTCATATGGATAAAGAATATAGAAACAGTGCTTTGCTAGGTATTATTTTTATAGAAGATAATCCACAAGAAGTGTTATCTAAAATCGTTGAAAACCTTAAAAAAAATACTCGTAGTTATGAATAATATAATTAATGCTCCTATTGTTTCTAATAATAATTATAGTGCGCGTGTAGAAATGTTAGATGTTTCTCATGAAGATCCTAAGCAAATTTTAAATGATTTTAGTAATGAGTGTAAGGATGAATTTGGAATATTGTGGTCTTTTGACCAGCATGCATTATATCATATTTCGAATCACCCTAGAACAAATAAAATTTTTTCTCTGAAAATTGATGGAAGAAGTTGTATGTTTTGTGCTGGGACTTTTATGGGGCATGCATTGGAAAATTGTAAACCAGAAGATGCAAGTCAAATTGCAATGAATATATATAAAAATAATCAATCTTTATTTAGAGATTATGAATTTGTTTCCGATTTTTTTGATTTTGCTGGACGTAGTAATATTGAAACTGCGAAAGCTATATGGATAAAATTTAAAAATGAATATTTTGATGGAAATATAGAGGAAGAGGCTTTTGATCAAATAAAGACAGTATGTTATAATGCAGTTCCATGGGATGAGAAAGATGCTTGTTTATTTGAATGAATTGTACTTTTTTTATGGAAATTTTATAATGTAAATTTTTATAAAAAATAATATTATTTCATTTATAAAAACACTTGCATTTGTGCTAATAGATCTTAGCAATTTAGCTAAAAAGGTTAGTAATGTCTAGAGTTTGCTTTATTACAGGGAAAACACGGTCTTGTGGTTGTCGTATCATTCGTAAGGGACAATCAAAGAAAAGTGGTGGTATCGGTACACATGTCGTCAAGCGCACAAAACGTTTGTTTAAACCAAATTTACAAAGAATTAAGGTAGAGTTGCCTACAGGTGAAGTGAAGCGTGTTTGGGTATCAGTAAAAGCTATAAAAGCAGGATTAGTTTCAAAAGTAATTTAATGCTTTAAATTCTCTCTGTATATTTCAGAAGAGTCACAGGTATGTGGCTCTTTTTTGTTAACTAGCTATGAGCAAATAGTATCGTTCAAGCTTACGAGTATACTTTTTAAGTAAAAAACCTTACAGTAAATTAGCGCAAATAACAACGGTGTTCTTTATTATTTTAATTGTTCTGTTAGATTTTAATTTTATTTAACCTATTACAATATAGTGGCGCCCCCACTCAGACTCGAACTGAGATTAACGGTTTAGGAAACCGCGGTTCTATCCCTTGAACTATGAGGACCAGCAATTGATAATAATCCAAGTAATAAGTGTATATATTGTAAAGAAGAATTTACGTTAGTATATTGATTAATGGTTTTAGTGAGTCTTGTGTAGTTGCACAAATAACTCTATCTCCTTGATATATTTCATCATTACCCGAAGGAATTTGTGCAATAAAATTATGAATCAGTGAAACTAAAATACAGTTAGGTGGTAATCCAAGATCTTTTATTTTTTTACCAATAGCACAACATTGTTTATCTATGCGAAATTCTACTAGCGAAATGTTAGTATCATCTAAATGAAGAATTTTATTAAAAGCTTTTTCCGAAACAAATGTAGAGATTTCTGCTACAGAAGCTGCGGTTTTGGAAATTATGTGATCTATGCCAAAATTTTTATGTGATGACTGCATATTAATGAATCATAATTTTTAGAATTTAGTAGAGTTATTGAATTACCTGTTCCTAGATGTTTTGCTTGTATACTACACATAATATTTTGTTCATCATTGTTAAATGCTGATACAAAATAATCACAGCAACAAATTTGTTCTTCTTTAAGAAATGTTATAGAAGTACAATCTCCATTAATAACAGTAACATTAGAAAACTGTTGACTGACTTTTTCACATATCGAAATGTCGTTTTCAACGAATGTTATTTTGTATTTTGGTGCACTTAAAAATTTTACTAGCCCTGCAAGAATTTCTATCTGTCCACAAAATGTAATTTGACATGTACTATTATATCGAAATAAATCATAACATGCCTTTTTTATTAACTCGATATCTTTGTTAGTTCCTACTACAGTGATGATATCTCCAGGTAATATAATGCTATTCCCGTTAGGGATTTCATGTTTATTATTTCTTGAAATATTTATTATTCGAACATTTGAACAGATCTTTAATTTGTGTAATGGATTGTTGGTTAATTTAGAATGTTTTTTTACAAAAAATTGACGTGCTTCGATACTGTTTCTGGTAAAATTTTCAATAGATGTCCTTTCGGGACCACGAATAATTTTAGCAATTTCAAAGGCACATAATCTATTAGGATCAAAAGTAAGATCTATATTAAAGTGTTTTTGGAGATTAAATGTTCCTTTGTTGAAATGTTCATTGCTATTAACACGTGCAACTACAAATCGGCAACCCATGGCTTTTGCCATTGAAGTTGAGCATAAATTAGTAGCATAATTATTGGTAGCAGCGATGTAATATTCGAAAGTATTAATTTTAGCCTTACTTAAAAACTGAACATCTGATATGTTGCCAACTTCAAAATTTACTTCATGTATATCTTCTTTTTCATTTAACAGTTCACGATTTATATCGAATCCTGTAACAGAGTATCTTTTCTTACACAATGATTCACAGAAACTTTCGCCAATTTCTCCTATTCCGCCTACAGCAATTTTCATATTATTTAGTTTTGTTTCTGGCGGGATTCATTTTCCATATCGATTAATGCAATTATTTTCTTTTGTAGAGATTTACCATAATTAATATCAACTGCCCACTTACCAGTTAAATCAAAAATACTTTTTGCGCTTCCTCTCTTAATTAAGGCAAACCTAGGGTCTACGCATCGATTTGTTAAGGGTTTTGTAGATGAATAAGCTTTTAAATGTTGAATATGGGCACGTATTCCGGTTTTTATATCAGTGAAGCAATATCCTACTACGGAATTTCCTGTTGTTCCTAATCCACAAAAATTATTTTGAACAGCAGAAACATCTCCACCAAAGCGTAAAAAATTTGTTTCGTGGCACATTTGGGCGAATGCAACATCATGATTAACGCCTTCATAAGCAGATTCCCAAATATATGTTCTTATTATATAGGCTGCTTTCCTTTGTGGGATTTTTTTATTGTATTTTGTAAGATAATCCAACATCGTTTTTTCACTTAGTACACCCCGTCCCATTATTTGATAGCGCTGTGATTCAGCTTTTACAAATGATGTACTTGTGTTAGATTTCCTTGAAATATCTGAAACGGAATTGCATCCAGCAAGTATTAAGACAGTAATGCTAAATAGAAACAAATACTTGCCAAAGCTCATATCGTACTTTTTTATGCAAAAAAGTTACAGAATAGCAAGCTTTTATTTAAATGTCATATAATTTTCCTGGTTCAGGATCAATTATCATAGTTTTTGGTTGCAGGTCCATTATAGAGTCAAAAAACCAGTTGCGAGACTTATTTTCTCCATGGGTTAATACTATTGTACGTGGATCCATACTTATAATAGCTTGCAATAAATCTTCTTTATCAGCATGTCCACTTAGGTCAAAACGTTCGATATATGCTTCTACTTTTGTTGAAAAACGTAAATTTTTGAAATAGAAATTTGAATGTTTTTCGCTTTTTAGTAATTCTCCTCCTGGAGTGTCAGGATCACAATATCCAACAAACAATATAGCGTTTGCAGAATTACCTAAAAGATTTGCTGCTGTTAAATATGCTGGAGTATTTTCTACCAGCATACCGCTACTTACTACAAAAATCGATGGTTTATCGGGTTGTAAATCACGATTAAATTTTGCGCATTTGAATGATTTTACTTTAAGGTCTCGCAAAATTTTTGCACGAAAGTCAATACAAGATAATCGCTTAGCAGCTACATCAAAATCATCGACTAATCCAAGGCC
>CBCPNC010000034.1:0-19490 GCA_965120425.1 uncultured Opitutia bacterium | reverse complement strand
ATAATCTCTGATACCGGTCGCTTATCCGGAATATTCAAATTAATTTTTATACCTGGTAAGTTTTGATCATATAAAATTGTTTTTCCTTCTAAATGTTCAAGAATGGCTAAAACTTGCGGTAAAGATTCATCAACTAGTACTAAACTTGAATATTCAACTTCCTGTGCACGACAAAAGTGTTTATGACTGAAAAAAATACACAAAATTAATAAAATATACTGAAAATATTTCATAATTGGACTAAACTGATTGATTCTACAAAACACTTAATATTGAGTTTTTCACGATCACGCACATGTATATGTACATCTGAAATATCAGTGATTTTTGACGAAATTTTATTATTAAATTGTATAAATGTTTCTAAGTCTACGGAATAAAAATTAACCTCCACTTTCGATACAGTAAACCCATCATAATTGCTCTTTACTTCATCTGATAATTCATACTGACAATTTAAATCAGCAATACTATTCTCTAACATGCTTACTAAGGACAGGTCCTGTCTTTGATTGTCTGCTTCATTCATCTTATCTAACATGTCTTTGAATCTTTCTGATATACTATCGCGCTTCAATAGCCACAAGTTTTGTTGTTTTAAAATTTCCTGATAAGCAGAAAGTTTAGTAGTAGTACTTTTATAAAATTTAGAAACTTTTATACATGTTAATATAGTTACAAACAACACAATTACTAATATTGTAACACAACATCGCATGTTTAACTTTTTTAAAAGATACACTGCACAGTATAATTTATTCAAATTGTACCTCCAAATCAAAAGAAGCTTTATGATCTTTAGACCGAATATGCGATGCTAAAGATAGTTTAATACCGATCAAATTTTTTACATTACCTTGAAATGATTCAATAGAACTTACAGAATCTGCGTATCCTTTAATTTTTAGTGTACGTGAAGTAGAATGAGCATGTACATCAGTGAACACTATGTCATCAGATCGAACAGTATTGATAAAATTTAACCCAGATAAACAAAAGTCGTCATCCCTATAAAACCTCCTCATTTCATTCAAAAACTTATCTTGAGAAATAATCTCTGATACTACATCGTCATCTACCATCTTAGATAAAGTTGATAGCTCCTTATTTTTCATACATACCACTGCAAGGGGCACGATTTGAATGAATAAAAGTAATAAGCAAAATAACGAAGCAAATCTTAATGTATTCAAAGCGAACACATTGCACAAATTTTTAAACTTTTTCTTATCAGGTACTAAATTTGCGCAGTATACTTTAGGATCTGTTACCTTTAGTGAAAAAACTTTGTCATCGTTCATAAAGTTAATAAAATTATCTATAATTTTTACTTTTTTTACATCAAAACACTCATCTTTCAGCAAATTACAAAAAAATTGCGGTAAAATATAATTATAATTATTTAAACGACCGTATGTACCTGAAACTCTATCCTTATAGGCAATAAATATTATTAATTTTCTTTTATTTTTATCAAAAAAATAACCATATAAAACATCATCCAAATTAAATGGACATATACTTTCAATCTGCAGCATAACTATTTGCTTAAGTGCGCGTATTGAGTGTAAATTTTTCTCGACATTAACACTTTCAACAAAAAAGAACTTATTATCCACTAATAGAACTTTTTCACGTGGGATTAATAAGTGTTTTAAGAGAAAAATTTTATGCAAAATTTTCACAAAATTACAATAAATGATAACAAAACAAATGAGATAGACAAGAATAAATAAGAAGCAATCTCATTTTAAAATTTGTTTGTTTTCTTTAAAACTTTAAATGGAAATTGTTTATAATTAAAATATCCATTCGGTTCAAAAATTATAATAAAATGTTGCTTAAAATTATTACAATTCCCTGTTCTATAACATACTACTTCAACGGCAGCCGTTTTTTCTGTCAATTGCGGAAATTGATGAAATGAAAATCCATACGAATATAACTTGTTCAGAATGCTTGTATCTGATATATTGTTATGCTTGCTACTTAAACACGCTCTTACTTGTTCTACATTCCAATTTTCAAACTCACATAACGCTTGTAGCACTTCTTCTGAAACATTATTAATATTCAATCCACCAGTATCGTATGTTGTTACATTCTCTGAAAAAATACGCCACTTAGAATTTAAATACCCTTCTGAATTAAAAAAATACCTCCTAAACTCTGGTATACTAAGTAATTCCGAAATATCCCAATCTACTTTATCAGAATTTTCTTCTAAGAAATCAGAAATAACAGCCACCAAAGTCATTGAATCTTCATAAGAAAATTTTATTACTTCTAAAAATTTCCTTAAAACACCGAGGTTTTCTAACGAAATAAAGATTTTACCATCAATAGGTACAACATTGACAGCGTATCGTTCTTCCAGCATTAAAGTAACGTTCTTATCAACTAAATCGAGAAACTCTTTAAAACTACTTTTGTCATTTAAATACAAATAAAGATCAGCAATTATAATTGACAAAATAGAATCTTCGTGCACAGAGTAATCATACTTACCACATAATTGTTCAATTTGAACAAGGTTATTTTGTACATTTTTTAAAAAAGATTTTGTTATGTAACTTAAAATTAAAATCAAACCAAAAACTAAAACTAATATCCCTCCCTTCTTCATGGGCAAATAGTCATATTCGAAGTATAATAAAATGCAAAATAAACTCAATCAACAGATTTTTAGGAAAAACAAAACAGCGTTCACATTATTTGAAATAATCATTGCTCTATTTCTATTCGCATTGATTTTAAGTATTTCATATATTATATTTAATTACGCTGTTCAAAAACACAAATCTATCATTGAGTATAATCATCTGCGCAGAAAACTAAACTTAATTACTGAAACTATAGCAAATGATTTATCTTGTATGATTCTAGTTGAAAAGGATTTTCCAAATTTAGAAATAAAAACAATAAATGATATCACTACTATATCATTTTTCTCAAGTAACAATAATGAACACATCACCAAAGGAATATATTTTCAATTAGAAAACCTTGGCACTAATAAACAAACTTTTACAAAATATGAGCTCTCTGCATCCGATTCCCTTTTTCTACAAAATACATTAAATAATGCAAACTCAATTAATAAGACCTTCGTCAAATACACACCACAGACAACGACCATATTGAGCAAAAATTTATTTTCTTTCAAAATACGTCTAGCAATACGTACACCATTGGGAGAAATTTTCTTCACACCACCTAATGCTAATTTAACATATAAAAATGGCATTCTTTCCTATCAAGCAATGGATAAATTAAACTCCAATATAAAAGGCACATTGTTATTCATGGATATTAATGTATCAGCATTCCCCTTAGAAATTGCGCAACAGTTTGAAACTGTGAAAACATATCCTCGACATATCCAAAATGAATTTTTAGCTTCACATTTATGTAAATCTTTCAGACGGGTTGCCCCTAAAAGTCATTGTTTTTAAATATATTTCGCGTAATATTAAATGGATTTTTTTCTTTTTTAGACTCAACGATAGCGCAAATCGAAACAAAAACTTTGTCAAAAAAATATACTATTACTTGCGAAAAAATTAAAGTGACTAAAAAACCTTTAGTATAAAAAGAAACACGGTGTATGATGTATTCGTATAATATAAAAATTAAGTTACATAACTGCGCTAAAATGATAGATGTTTGCCCGGAAACAGATGTTAACTTCGCCTCTAAAAGAGGGTAAAAAACATAAAAAATTAGATAAATACACACACTATCCCCAAATCGATAATTAAAAGTTAAAGCATCTAAAAATAATCCCCCACATACTAACAGAAAAACTGTTAAAAATACACTAGATAACCTTGTAACAAAACAAATAATTGCCCCAGATAATATAACACAAATATTAAAATTTAATAAAAATGCATTGATTAAATTCATCAAGCAGAATACTAAAAGAATAGCTACACTTGAAACTAAAAGCATCATAAAATAGAATCATTGTGAGTTAATACAACAACTTCATGCAATGAATTAATAAAAGTGGCATCTAAATTAACAATTGCTTTAAAAAATATTCCATCTTTAATATCAGTTACATCTGATATATGTCCCACTGTTAAACCACCAGGAAAAATATTATTTAGGTGAGATGAAACTAATCGTGCCCCATTAATATCTTTATCCGTTTGAGGAATAATATTTTCCGCAATACCAGTATACTTCGTTAAAATATCACTACCATTTCCCTGAAATACAATAGGGAAATGTCCATCTTCAAAACACACTGACATTTTAAACGTTGGTGAAGATAACAACTCAACTAATGATAAATTATCATATACTTCTTTTATACGTCCAACAACATTACATTTAGATATTACTCCATCACCAATTGAAATTCCATCTCTTTTCCCCCTATTTATGACTAAATAATTTGCCCAAACTATCAAATCTCGCCTAATAACATTAGCATAAATAAATTTAAAGCGTTCATCTTCTAAATCAAGACCATTACCCTTAATATGATTTCTTTCAATAAAATCTAAGAGGTTATTTATTCGCATCTGCAAATAAAAATTTTCACGCATCAAATTTTCATAATCTGCTATCAAATTTTTCTTATTAACAAAATTTTTTTTTAAAAAATTTTTAAAATTATGTCCACTAAGTACAACATTATATAACGGAGCTTGCACTTCAATAAATGCTTGCTGTACTGAGATAATAAATCCTCTTGGTAATAGCCACCACAGGGCTAAAAATATTACCAACGGTAACAAGTAAACAACTATACTATGTTTTTTAATAAACACAAATCTACTATTCGTAGCATAATACTATTTTCAACAAAATTCTAAGCATAACATATTACTTAATCATTAAAAATATTGCATAACGCTTACATTAAGACAAAAAATGGAATAAAAAGTATTGCATTTAAATATTAAATTAATATTTGGAACTTTGTTATTAGCTCGGGTGGCGGAATGGTAGACGCTGAGGACTTAAAATCCTTTGTCTGTAAAGACGTGCGGGTTCAAGTCCCGCTCCGAGCACCAATTAGCAAGCTGCTCGATAACTAATTAAAAAGTTAAACCAAAAATTATACCAGGCCTCTGCGGTAAGTATTTTTTTAGCAAAAAAAAGATTTTTTTGTAAAAAAAGATTTTTTTTCTTGATTTATTACACAATACGTTTTATCCATTTCTTCTCTAGAAAAAACTTTTTTTGGTTTAACTTTAGTATTTTAACAAAGGAAAGAATAATATGGCAAAAACAAGATCAATTTCGTCGCACCCGAAGGTTCCCGAAACTTTGGCTGTACCTACAGAAATAACAGATACAAATAGTGTTCAGCAATCCACTTCCTCAGCTTCTACAGAGAAAACTAATCGACTTTTTGTCCAACTTTTAACAGACGATCCTAACTGTCTTCTTATGTTCCCTAATATCCCTAATAGCATAGGCATAGATGAAAAAGAGTTAAGAGAAAGAAATGCTAAAAGGATTGAGTATAATAATGTTAATTATTTCTCTAACACTACAAATAGTCAAGACGTAATAGATCATATGAGAAACGTTTATGATATTAAATGTGTTACAGTGAACAACAATGGGAAAAGCTTCGTATTCCCATGGGAGGTTTTTGACAAAACACGAAATGACCCAAAATATTACGCTCTAATGCAGGAAGCTTATCAAATGGCGCAACAGAACTTAAAAAATTTTAAAGTAGAAGACTTTCTCAAATTAGGGGATGAAGTTACTCATTATACAGATTTTGATTTTGAAACACTTTCCTCTACTGTTAAAAAAGCCAACTTTTACAATGCTATTGATTGGAGTAATGCCGCTGTAATGCTTAGCTCTAAAAATATGTGTACACTCATAGACACATTAATTGAAAGGTTAAAAGGAGCTCAAACACTCCAAAAAGCAATTCAAAATACCACGGATGAAATGCAACGTTATGAAGAAAAACATAATATAGGCCTAGTAAATATTAATGATATCTTGGATGAAATTCAAAAATCATTGAATGCATCTCAAAGCGCAAACTGATATTAATTTAAACATTAATAGAAAATATAAAGAATCAAATTTGATATATGAACGGAAGTATCAATGCAAGTCAAAGAATTTTCTAGTTTGTATAGCATGCGGTACTCATTTTACGAAAAGGGAAGCAACAGACTTGTATCCGTTCAAGCTACAAGCAACAATCAAGGGTTACATCAACAACAAATTAATTCGTTATATTTTAGGTCATTTGATAATTTTTTCAATGAATGGCATAATGCTATAAAAAACACCAATAAATTTTTGGATCAAAGGCAAGTTATTATCAGCGATGCTCAGAACTCTAATGAAACAAATGAAGTTATTAATAACCTTTTAGAAATTTTTAATATAGTCGAAAACGTTGTTATAGATGCATCAGGAACCAGTAATAATCTTGAAACTGCTCACAACATTCAAGTAGAAAGCTTCAAGTTACATGAGCTGTATGAAATAGAAAGTTATTTCTTAGAAAAATGCATAGAAATAAATGAGATGACATTGGAGGATATAAAAGCAACTATTAATAGGAAGCACGGAGATATTAACAATAATCAAGCTAACTTTGATGAACAAAAAAAATACTTAGATAAAAAAATTAATGAGTTAAAGGCAGAGCATAAAGGTATAGAAACAAAATTAATAAACAATAACATTAAATCAGCGGTAATTCACTCCCCAAATGCTATGGCTAAAAATTGGAACAATAATCGGAGCAAATTAAATGTATTAATACCTAAACTAGGTGTTTTTTTTGGAAAACATGCAGAAGTTCTCAAGCATCTATATCAAAGTATTGTTTCATTAAAAAATATATCTAGTTTATGCGAATCTCAAGAGAAGTTTGTCGCACCTACATTAAATGATATAGAAAATGCAGGAAAAATCTCTTCTTCGCCAGTTAACATGAATTTTATAACTAATGCGTTAGAAGAATTGAATAAATCGTCATCAAATACAATGACATTATCAGCACTTCAACAAATTCAACAACAACTAAATAAGGAAGATTTCAAAATTTTTTCATTTAGTGGAGCAAAATGTGACCCTAAATACGATTATGAATTCAAAGGGAATCGATGGGTATATGCTTACGTAAAATATCTTATAAAACAAAATAACAATCGAATAAAGTCAACTATTAAAGAACTCTGCACAAACGAAATCACTCCGACACAGCAACTTCCATATGAGGCCAATGATGATTCAGTTGTAGACAACTTTTACCACAAACCTGAATCAACGTCAGCAACCATTGCTCATACAGAGCATCAGAACAATGCCAATGCCTCCAACCCAATAATAGCCCCATTGGAAGATGGTTCTGCGTCCCAAACAAGTACTAACACACTTAATGATAGTTATGGCATAAATTTCTCATCTGATGATGAAAGTACAGCTCCTGAAAACTCCGAATTATCGAAACAAAATGATGAATATACTGACAGCTCCAACGATGCTAATGTACCTAGTAACGAAGATAATGATAGGAATATCGTTATAGATACTCATATATCGACTATTAACAATGCTTTGACTCAAATAAATAACTCATTAACTCAAGAAATTTCGGCAGTGAACATGTCTGAAACACAAGTTATCGATTGTCTCAAATGTAATTTATTTGAGAATAGTAGTTTGTTACAAAACATAGTATTACTTTATATGCTAAAAGCTTTTTCTGCGAGAAATCATAGTAAATTCTCTAAAAAAACATCTAACATCACTACTCAATCCAAGTTTTCACAAATGGTATCTAATGCGGTTAAACATAACTCAACAAAAAACTCTAAGATTGATCAATATGTAGGTAAACTTTTATCTCAAAAACATGTTTTTTATAGAAAAACACAAAATCAAATGATAATCCAAGACTCAAATAATGACCATAATAAAATAAAAGTGACAAAAAATCAAACTGGCAATTATTCGGTTGAAATTTCAAACCAAAGTGACGTACTAATCTCGTTTGGGATAAGCCAAGACAGTGTCAAGAAAGCGAACTCTGTTTTATTTAAAAAAATTCAAACAAAAAACTAACATATGAAAACTAAAATAAATTTTTGCTTTTTTATAACTATACTACTTTTTTTAGTAATACTTACTCCAGCTTTAAAGGGGCAGCCGAACACCAAACAAGAAAAAATAGAAGAAAGTAGGGAAAGCTGGGATAAGCTGATAAATGATGCTAAGCTGGCTAACACTGATGCTTGGAGGGTAGATACGCAAAAAAGATTTTCACAACTATTGGGTAGCGACGAACTGGGAGAAGAATTAGTAAAAATTATGGATCAGAATAAGTCAATCACATTGGGCCCTGATGAACTCGAGAGATTGAAACAAGACGATCTTTTTGATATGGAGGTCCTAACAGAAGAATGCCAGGATCTGAAGAAGGGAGGGTTTTGGGACTGCTGTGCAGACCCTGATAATAAAGACAAAGTGATTGGCTATGAAAAACAATTTGTGGCTAAGAAGGACGATGGCCATATTTATTTTGAAGTGAATATATTAGATGAAAATGGTAATGTTATTGCAAATAAAACAAAATGCGTGCGTGCATGTGATAACGACGAAGGCGAAGCAAAATTAAGAACTTATTTAGAAACGGGAAAAATACCTGAAGAAGAGGAAAATCAGCAAAAGAATTCACAAATTAATGGATCTAGTCCAGAGGTTAGTTTTATCGATGAAAATACTCAAGGTAAGCAAAATGCAATAGCAGTAACACCTGGAAAAGATCAACCGGAAATTATATCATTAACGCCGCCTGTAATACAGCAGAGAGAACCGCAAGACAGCCCAGGAAATGATGAAGGAAATAATGCAGGGGATAACCAAAAAAGACAACAGGTAAACCCACAAAACAACCAAGGGAACAATGCAAGGGATAACCAACCCCCTCCTCCTCCTCCTCCATCAAATGAGGAATATGGAGAAATATTTAAAAATGTACTAGATACATCTTATGAACATTCATTAGTTGCACGTAATGTAATAAGAACAATACAATCAAGTGTCCCGAATGAGTTGGTTACAAACGGATTATATGTATTTGACAACACATATGCACATAATCACTTATGGGGGAAAGTATTGTATGAATACGGACATCATACTGCTAGTCTACATCATATCAATCACACAAAAGGAATCTTAATAGGGAATACAGTAAATATTGATAGCCAAAAAAGCATTGGAATTGTTGCTGGCTTTACTTCAACTGGTATGCGCTACAAAAAAGCTCATCGTGGCGCCAAAAGTAAGCAAAATAGCTTTCATGGTGGTATTTATGGTTCATTTTTGGTAGGAAAGTTTTTCTTCAGTGATGTTTTTGTTGCAGATTATATACAATACAAAGATTTGATTAATCCATCAATAGAAAGAGTAAATAAATACAAAATTCATTCAACTTACCATGGGAAAGCTATCTCTAATAAATTTAGCATGGGTTATATATTAGAGGCTGAGCAGCACGTTTTTTGTCCTGAAGTATCAATTTATTATGACTACATCCAACAAAATAAACATGGATATCGTATGTTAGATCATTATGACGTAGTGAACGACAGAACACATGACACATTTGTTACATGCGAAACAGGGATTAGATATTTTAATAATTCTAATCCGATAATAACACCAAATATATTTGTTGGTTATGAATTTACATTAAAACGTGATATTGGAACACGATCAATGACTCCCAAACAAAACATGATATCATCAGAAGCTATAAATAGTGATAACTTTGTTGCACGATTGAATCTCAATTATGATCTGTTCCAGCAAACACAAGCGTCAATCCTATTAGATGGAATTTATAGAAAACATCACAGTACATTAGGAATTGGTGTAGTACTGTCTCACCAATTTTAGTATTGAATTTTGTGAGACGATTAGTTGTTTGATTACATGGAATATCACTTAGCGGTGTATGCAGCATTTCTAGTATTTTCAGTTCTAGCATATATCTGTATGCGAAAACCAGCTTTTGTAGAACATATTAGAAATTGGTTGATGTATGATCGCTATTCCACAGTAATCCTGTTCGGTAGCGCAAGTGTGATATTCTTGTATAAAATTTTGAATTTAAGTATCGCTGATTTCGGAGAATACAAAACCGTTTTATTTATCTTATTTTCAGGAATTTGTATACTTTCTTTCTATAAAGTTAGAGAATTGTTATCAATACGAGGGTTAGCAATTTTAACTCTATTCTTTTGCGACAAAATTCTTGATTCTATTTACACCCAAATCTCAATAATTAATATAATTTTCACATATATCATCTATGCTATAATAGTAATAGCAATTATTTTTGGAAGCGCTCCTTATTTACTTAGAGATTGTATAGACAGTGTGACAGAACATCCAAATAGAGCGAAGTATCTTGGATATTCGTTTTTAATTTTTGCCTTCATTAACTTGGGCGTAATTTTCAATTGAATAAATATTTTTCAATATTTCGATTTTTTAATAAAAATGCACGAATCGCACTTCTAGCATCTTGAGAGTCTTCAAGTAAGAAATAATTTCCATGTTCATATCGCTTAAGCAAGGCATTAGGTAAAATCTTCGCCCAACGTTTTAAAGAAGCTTTTGTATGAACAAAATCTAACTCCGCCCATAAAAACTTCATTTTTTTATTACTTAAAACGAATGCTTTTGATTCGATATCATCATAAACACTCAACGAAGGGTGATCCGGGAAAAGAGGAATATCTTTCAAGCCTTGGCTAATAGCTATTCTATTAAAATAAGAATCATAAGGCCTTAAATACCCATATTCAATCTGTGAATTCATCGCTCCAGAACCAAGATGTAAGTATATTCGTTGTAAGCAGTTAGTAATACGCGTTAAAATAGTACTAATTATCGGACATTTGAATAGCATGAGTATAAAAAACAACCGAGGCATCTTAAAACATGATGAATTTAAAAAAATCATACTACTAATACGCTCAGGCCAACGTTCAGCCATAGCCAGTCCTACAGCCACACCAAAATCGTGCATTACTATATGAAACTTCCGAAATTTCATATTCTCTGCAAACTTTACAGCATTTTTTATGTGATTAGAAATATTATATTTATAAAGTAATGGCTTATCAGAAAAACCATACCCTAAATGATCAAGCGCAATACAACGGAAATCTGGACGAAGTTCATGGATCAGATCACGATACATAAACGACCAACTTGGAAAACCGTGTAACAATAAGACTGTTTCTCCCGAACCCTCTTCTAAATAATGTACACGATTACCTTTAGAATCAATGACAGAAAAATGCGACTCAAAAGGATACACCTCAGAAAATTTCCCATCTTTATTAAAAACCATTAACCTGTCCTTTTGATTCTGAATAAATTTTAATCGATTTTAATTTTCTTAAAATTTTCTGATACTCTCTCTCGTGGAACTGTTATTGTCAATATTCCATTATCTAATTTAGCTTTCGCTTTTTCAAACTTAGCGTCATTTAAACGTATACTGCGACTCGATAAGTTACACATTCTTTCACGACGTAAATAATTTCCATTCTCTTCACTTTTTTCTTCTGCAGAACAAGAGATAATAATAGTACTTTCGTTAAAAGATAGATCAATATCTTCTTTTTTCACTCCTGGTAATTCAACTTTAATTACATACTCCTTTTCTTTTTCTATCACATCCATTTTGCAGAAATCACGTGATAAATACGTTTCAAACTTATATGAATCAAAAAAATTGCGATCAAAACCCAACAAATGAGTATTAGTCAACACTAGTGTTGATAAACTTGCCAATATTATAGCAACTTGATTTTTTAGTATTCTTACTGTTTTCATATATAATTTTTTTTTAAAATTTTAACGAAAAAGAAAGGTTATAAATTTTTCAAGCAAAAAGAAATATCTTACAAAAATCACTCAATGGTTTCAAAATATTTATATGGTGGGCGACACAAGACTCGAACTTGTGACCTACTGGGTGTAAACCAGTTGCTCTAACCAACTGAGCTAGCCGCCCACAAAATTGATAACAGTTAAAAATCAATAGAATGTAAATTTGCAAGCTTTTATTGATATTCATATTACAAATTTAGCTTAAATGACAGAATTAGGGCATTGTAACTTCACCAAATTACTCCATAACTCATCCTGTTTTCTATCTAATCCAGCTAATTTAGCACCATCAAACACAATCCATAAACCACGATTAATTTCTTGATGAATATTAGAAATATTGATGTAACCTTTGTAACCACGCAGTTGAATATTATGATATTTTTCCTTCAATATCAAAGCTTCCTGTAATTCAATAGCGTAGTACAACTCTAATTGATGTTTATTCCACACCCACGCTATAAAAGTATATAATCCTTTGTCACATGGCCCACCATAGTAAATAGGTACAGTATCAAATTCACAAGAAATATCATTATAATTAATATTACTTAAAAATTTATGATATGGACGATTTAAAATCACTCCCGTTATTCCTCCTGCATAATAATCGCCAACTAAAATAACACATTGCTTAAAAATTTCATCCTGTATCACTGGATGAGCAACTAAGATTCGACCAATTAAATAATTAGATCTAGTGTGCTTGTTACTATACATGTAGAAATGCTAGTGTAATTAAAATATATATAAAAGCAATTCATTTCTTCATTTATATCTTATGAGAAAATTTTTAACAAAAATAGCTTTACACAAGCTGCAAAAAATAATTATTAGGTATATTGTTATGCAAAAAACAAAAAAAGCATTTGCAAAGCGTTTTAAGATAACTGCTACAGGTAAGGTTATGCGACGAACACCAGGGCGCAGACATTTAATGAGACATAAGTCATCTCGTCAATTAAAGTCATCACGTGCTGATAAAGTTATAGGATCTGCAATGGTTGCACAGATTAAATACGCCATTTCAGCAGGCTTATAAGACATAACTAATTATTGTTTGTATGGCGAAGGCGGCCTACAATACGGAAATAAAAAATAAATAAAGGAAAAACATGCCAAGAGTAACGAATGGAGTTGCGACTCATAAACGTCGTAAAAGATTAGTAAAACAAACCCGTGGATATTTCGGGAAAAAGTCAAAACTATTTCGCTACGCAAAAGATGCATTGTGGCGCGCAGGCAAGTTTGCATATCGAGATCGAAAACGATTAAAAACAAACATGCGCCAATTGTGGATTGTTAGAATCAATGCTGTTTGCCGCGAGCATGGGTTACCATATAATCGCTTTATCAATGGGCTAAAAAAAACAGGTATAACGTTAAACAGAAAATCATTAAGTGAACTTGCTATACATGACATGCCAACTTTTGTAACTCTTATAGAAAAAGCTAAGTCTGCACTATAGCTATAGTTTAATATTAAACATAAATAGATCGTAGCAAGGAGTGTTTTATACCGTGAGTGAAAATTTTGAAAGCATCCTTTTAGAAGCAAATGCCGCGATAAAGCGGATAACAAATCGATCAGAATTTGAAAGCTGTAAAGCTATTTTTTTAGGGTCTAATGGCAAACTTAAGGAGCTTTTAAAAGTATTAGCGCATGCACCTAAAGAAAAAAAAACAATATTAGGGCAAAAAATCAATCAATGTAAAACACAACTTGAAGAAATTTTCTCAAAAAAATTCGAAGAAATTGAAAATTCTGAACTACTTAACGATATTGGTAGCAGTATTGATCCCACTATCGATGTAATGCAGTCTGGCAGTATACATCCACTATCGCAAACCCAAGAACTAATTGTTGATATTTTCAAAAAAATTGGATTTACTGTAGCAACAGGTACTGAGATCGAAACGGAATGGTTCTGTTATGATGCATTGAATATGCCCAATTCTCATCCTGCTCGTGATTCACACGATAGTTTCTTTCTCAAAGAAAGAAAATTTGATAACATATCTCAACATCAAGATGAAAAATACATTCTCCGTTCACATACATCAACTGTCCAAATTAGGACAATGCTATCCGAAAACCCACCGTTAAGAATATTGTCACCTGGGCGCACATTCCGGCGCGATACACTAGACGCTACCCATAGTCCAGTTTTTCATCAATGTGAAGGACTAATGGTTGATAATGACGTAAAAGTAACGGACTTAAAAGCGGTTTTAGATTTCTTTTTTAAAGAACTATTTGGTAATAAATGTGAAACTCGTTTTCGACCAAGTTTTTTCCCATTTACTGAACCAAGTTTTGAAGTCGATTTTCGTGCCCCAAATATCGGTAAATTAAGCAACAAATGGGTAGAAGTTGTTGGGTGTGGAATTGTTGACCCTAAAGTGTTTTTACACGTCGGTTATTCTCCTGAAGAATGGAGTGGGTATGCTTTTGGGATGGGGATTGAACGCATAGCAATGCTAATGTATGGTATTGAAGATATTCGATCATTTTATCAAAATGATGTTCGATTTTTACGGCAATTTGCATAAAAAATAAAGCATTGATTTTTTGTTTCAAAATTAAAGAAATGCTCATGTGCGCATAACCGAAATCTCATCAAAATCAGCCTTACATTTTCACCAAAAAGGCTATGCTACTAATTGGGATATTAATACTTTTAGAGGCTGCATGCATAAATGTGTATACTGTTTTGCACAATATTCTCACAAGTATTTAAATAGTGACAAATTTTTTGATGAAATTTTAGTAAAAACTAATATTGTACAAGCTTTAGAGAGGGACTTAAGTAATAAAAATTGGAAATATTTACCAGTAAATGCGGGTGGAGTAACAGACTGTTACCAACCAATTGAAAAAAAATATCAATTAATGCCACAAATTATCAGCCTCTTTATAAAATATAAAAACCCATTAATAATTACTACAAAATCAACATTGATTTTAAGAGACATAAAGTTGCTATCGAAATTAAATGAAGTAGCTGGTATTAAATTGTTTATTTCAGCAAGTACATTTGATGAAAGTATACGCCAAAAAATCGAACCGTGTGCCCCACCAACTGTTGACAGGATAAACATGTTAAAATATTTTTCTGAAGTTGGAATATCTAGCACAATTTTACTAATGCCAATCATTCCATACATTAATGATAGTTTAACTAATTTTGAAAAAATTTTTCAACTCGCTCACAATAATAAAGTCAGTAATATATTACATGCTTGTTTATATTTACGCGGACAAACTAAAAAATACTTTTTTAAATTTATCAAAAAACAATTCCCTGAAGTAGAAAACTTAATCTACGCACTTTATAATGGTAGTTATGTATGCAAAGAATATTCACAACATGTTGCTAATCAAATAAATAAACTACGTAAACGATACAACATGTTCCATAAAGATATGGAGTTAACATCTCCAAATAAAATACTTCAGCTCAATTTATTTGAGTCTGATTCACGCAATATATCTGCACCTAATGAGCGTAATTTTGCTTCAAAATTATCGTATCCACGATCTAAGTGATAGACTCTATTAACTATAGTTTCTCCTTCTGCACATAAACCAGCTAAATACAACGCGGCACTTGCGCGTAAATCTGAGGCCATAAGTTGTGCTCCAATTAACCGTCTTGAGTTAGACCCATGTATAATCGCATGTTCCCCCTCTATCATAATTCTTGCTCCCATACGGTTAAGTTCTGCAACATGCATAAATCGATTAGGATACACTTTTTCAGTTATAATTGAAATTCCATCCGATTGTGTAAGAAGTGCACAAAATTGTGCCTGTAGATCTGTCGGGAAACCAGGATATGGCATAGTTGCAATTTCTACAGCATTCAATACACTATTAGTACCATCAACAGTAATTGTTCCATCAACATCTTCAGATATTTTTGCACCAATATCGTTTAATTTATCATATACTACACCACTAACATTAGGAACATTGCCTTTTATCAATATGTTCCCATGCGTCATCAATGCTGCACAAATAAATGTACCAGCTTCCATTCTATCCCCAATAATACGATACCGACAACCATGTAATTCTTTTCCACCTTCAACTATCAAAGAACTTGTTCCAATTCCGCTGATATTTGCTCCTAGTTTTTGTAAGAAATGACACAAATCGACCACCTCTGGCTCAAATGCTGCACAATCAATAATTGTAGTCCCCTTAACTCTTAAAGCTGCCATCAAAATATTTGCAGTACCAGTAACTGTACTTCCATAACGGCCACCTAAAAATATACGTGAACTGTGCATATTTTTACCATCAATTAACAAGTTGCCATTTTTTACATCTACTTGACATCCAAGAAGTTGAAAACCTTTTATATGTAAATCTATTGGACGTTGCCCGATTACACATCCCCCTGGAATAGATACATCCGACATCCCTGTTCTACATAAAAATGCACCCATCAAGCACACAGAAGCACGCATTTGTTTGACCATTTCATATGGTGCACATGGAGTAATATTTTCCGCACATATACTAACAGTATGAACATCTAAATACTTCACTTTTGCCCCGACATGGCGCAATATATTAACCATTAAACGGGTATCACTTAAATCTGGAACATTTTCAATAATGCACTCTTCTGGAGTCAACAAACATGCCGCCATTATTGGCAAACATGCATTTTTAGCCCCGCCAACAGTTACCTCTCCTCGCAATACCCGTCCACCACGAATACGCACAAAATCCATATATTTTATTGACCTAACTATTAATGAATTCCTCTGTTTTGAGAACGACGCCTACGTTGACTATGGCTGCGATGTCTATATGAACGTGAAACTTTTTCACCATTCTGTTGATCATTATGACAGGAGTTTTTATTACAAGACATCCCCAAAATACCAAAAAACTTCTTAAAAAATCTTTTTAAAATACCACCCTTACAACAACACTTGTCATTTTTACCATCAAACGTATTTTCTTTAAAATTTACTTTTTTTGGTGTTTTCGATGAATTTCTTTTAGAATTATTCCTAGATTTTCTGTTACTTTCTTTATCCACTATAGTAGTCGATTTTTGTTCTTCTATTCTAGTATCACTCACTGAATTAATCCCAATGGCATCATTTCGTACAGCATCTACATCAATTTCTCCGACATTTGCAGACTCTATATTAGCCACTTTCTTCCTTGCTTGGATGCGACCACGTTTTAAGTTATAATGAACGTGTCCAGCTTCCCCATTATCAATCTTCTGTTCTATTTCACTATCTTCAACACCACCATCACCAGTTTTAGGCATAACATCAAGATCTGTATCTTCCTTAAATTCAGGCATAATAATTAACTTTATTTTTTTAGATTTAAACTTCGGAAACAGTGAGTAAATTTTTCAACTGTTTCTCTTCTCTACATCATATTAAAATTGCACATCTGTCGAGAAAAATATATAAATATTTATGAGATAAAGATCTTTTTTATATTATCATTTACTATAAAAAGGCGACAATTTTTATTTTTCACACAATAAGACACTTTGTACTTCATATAGTCAGTTGTTATAAGTTTTAAATTTTTCTGACAAATAATTATATCTGGTTTCATAGTAATCGCTGTAGCTAATCCTACAATTTCCTGCTGAACAAAAATACACTTATAAGTTCTATTATGGTGCTTTATGTATATTGCTTCCCGTGCACCAAACATGGGTCCTATAAATAATATCAATTTCGCGGTCATTATCACTAAGGGGATAAATTGATACTCTACATAAAATGTGCTGCAACGAAACCAAAAAAATATATTTCAATATATTTCTTGCCAAAATTTACAATTCATTTAAAAACTCATAAAAATGTTCTTTGAAACTACTTTTTCTTACAAGTAAATGTAGGCTTTGAGGGGGTGACATGGATTCGACTACTAATCGTAGATTAATATTGCATGTCGAAGATGACGGTTGGCTTCGTAAAAATCCGTTAAAATCATAAATGACAAAAACATTATGAAACTAAACTTCAGAAATGAAGTCGCTATTGCTGCTTAATTGAACAAGTAGCACGTCTAGTTATCAGATACTCGCTATGATAATTAGGTGTGTATTTTAGCGAGTGAACGCTATGTTGTTGTGATAAATATAGCAGTTCTAATACATCACAAAGGATAGTATAAGTTTTCTGTTGTACTTAAATTATCTTCACTAAACATCAGATAAACATGTAGACATATTTTTTGAAAATTAGTAGGACGCGGGTTCAACTCCCGCCACCTCCACAAAGAAAAATGTCATAATTAACTGATACTTAATAAAAGATAACCATCTTAGAATAAGTAGATTAGGTCATATAGAACAATTTAAAAACAATCATTAAAACCCAAATACAATAGATATTTTGACAGTCGACAATCTGCAAAAATAAGAAATTTAGAAACTGTTTGGAAGGTCACCGAATAGTTCCCGAGTGTTTAAATTTTAAAAATTACTCAAGGGCATGATGTTGTAAAAACTTACAACAATATTACAATTTCTACTCAATTGATTTTTAAAAGTTTATTTTAAATTATTCAGACCTGTTTCATCGATGGAATAATTTAAGATAAGTCAGCGTCTGATTACATATACAACCTGCCAAAATGTAACATTCAATCACTTTTCCTTCGGCAAAGAAATTGCTTCTAACCAGATATTCAATTAGGAAACTTTCCTAGGAAGAAAAAATATCAAAATTTCAAAAATAAATTTTAACTTAAATTTTTCCTATCATTGACGTTACAAAGATTTTCTAATCCTAAAATCTCAAAATATTTATCACCCTACTTTTCAAACTCTAATATTATTGGAACTATACTCTTCCCGAGCTCTGTTAAATAATATTCTGTTTTTGGTGGCACCACGCAATATACTTTTCTTTGAACAATACCACCAGCCTCTAACTCTTTTAATTGCTGACTTAACATCTTTAGGGCTATTTTAGGAACAACCCTTTGAAGTTCTGAATACCTTAATTTACTATCAATTAAGTGCCAAATTATAACCCATTTATACTTTCCACCGATTTTATTACCATAGAAAGTTCTATTGGCATTGAAAAGTTTTTGCTTCCTATATATCCATTTATTTCCCTCAATATTATCCTTTTATACAGTATGTTTCAAAAAGTGCATTTTTTGACAAAAAGATGCTAATAGCAAATAATAATTTGCTGCAGAAAAAGATGTAAAAACGCAAAATTTAAGACAAAAATATGAAAATATTTTAAAAGTTATGGATAAATATTATCAGCCACAGGTTGAAGTGATTCTGATATTTTGAAACCAACTTGTCATAAAAAATAGCGATTATGCACGATTATGCAGGAACAACTCTTTTAGAAGGTTCTATCGACAATTTATTTGCTTTTATTGATAGCACTGAGAAACAAGAAAGCTTGAAAGCTAGATTTGATATTATCGCATTAGAAGAAACAGTTGCTTGTGTTCACTGTCGCTTGGGAGGCAGTACAAACATCTACACAGATTTAGTCCCACTTTTAAAAATTGAAGAGGAATAGAAGATAATATCTAAAATTTTTCA
>CBCPNC010000033.1:0-6310 GCA_965120425.1 uncultured Opitutia bacterium | reverse complement strand
GGAAGTCGCTTCTAAGACATCTGACAGTGCCGGCGATGGTACAACAACAGCAACGATATTAGCTGAAGCAATTTTCAGAGAAGGGTTGAAAAATGTTGCTGCGGGTGCAAATCCAATATTTATTAAGCGCGGTATCGATAAAGCAGTATCCGTTGCCATTGAAGAGTTGCAAAAAAATCCTAAAGAATTTGAAGGTGATGAAATTCGTCAAGTTGCTACTGTTTCTGCCAATTGGGATCAGGAAATTGGAGAAATGATCGCTGAAGCAATGAAGCGTGTCGGTAAAGATGGAACAATTACCGTTGAAGAAGCAAAAACTATCGAAACATCATTAGATGTAGTTGAAGGTATGCAGTTCGACAAAGGGTACTTAAGTCCATATTTTGTTAATAATTCAGATAGCATGGAGTGTGTTTTGCAAAATGCTTATGTGTTAATTTTCGAAAAAAAGATTTCTAGTTTAAATGATCTTTTACCTACATTGCAAGCAGTTGCACAAAGCGGGAAGCCTCTGATGATTATTGCTGAAGATGTTGAAGGTGAAGCGCTTGCTACATTAGTTGTCAACAAAATAAGGGGAACGTTGAATGTTTGTGCCGTTAAAGCTCCTGGTTTTGGGGATCGACGTAAAGCAATGCTTGAAGATATCGCTATACTAACAGGTGGTAAATTTATATCGGAAGATTTAGGAATTAAGCTTGAAAATATTTCTTTGTCTGATTTAGGTCAAGCGAAGCGCATAACAGTTGATAAAGATAATACAACAATTGTTGAAGGTAACGGTAGTAAAGATGATATCGCTGCACGTATTAAATTGATTCGTAAGCAAATCGAAGATACTACTTCTGATTATGATCGTGAAAAACTACAAGAGCGTTTAGCAAAGCTTGCTGGTGGAGTGGCTGTCATTAGTATTGGTGCTGCTACTGAGCCAGAAATGAAGGAGAAGAAAGATCGTGTTGATGACGCTTTGCATGCTACACGTGCGGCAGTAGAAGAAGGTATTTCTACTGGTGGAAGTGTTGCATTATTACGTACCAGTAAAGCAATCGAATCATTAAATTTAGAAGGAGATGAAGCGATTGGAGTAGATATTGTACGTCGTGCAATAGAAGCGCCATTACGTCAACTTTGCGAAAATGCTGGTGTTGAGGGTGCTTTAGTTGTTCAAGAGGTATTACGTGGTTCTGGAGCATTTGGATATAATGTTGCCACAGATAAATTCGAAGATTTAATGAAAGCTGGCGTAATTGATCCAACTAAAGTTACACGTTCGGCTTTACAAAATGCTGCTTCTGTAGCTGGGTTGCTTCTCACAACAGAATGTATGATCACCGATGTACCAGAGGAAAAGTGTGAATGTAAGCACCCTGGTATGGGCGGTATGGATGGCATGATGTAATAATTCATATTTATAACTAATTTCCAGAAATATGAGCGTTCTAAGATATTTTAGAGCGCTTTTTTATTTGTGAAGTTATTATGGATAAAGTTATTATGGATATAATAATTAGCAGGGATGAAAGTGTGGACACTTGATATATATCAATTATGAGCATTTTCATACCTATAAATATTAAAATTAATGCTATGCCATACTTTAAATATGCAAATTGTGTAGATATTCTGTGAAGAATAAAAAATAGCGAACGCAATCCAATAACTGCAAAGATATTTGAAGAAAATATAATTAATTTATTTTGTGTGATTGAAAATATTGCTGGAATTGAATCTATTGCAAAGATAAAATCGCATATTTCTATAGCGAAAATAGCTACCATTGTCCGTGTAAAAAAAATCTTTCCATTGCGTTTTAATATTAAACTTTCAGTGTCTGCGTCAGGTTTTATTGGTAATATTTTTTTCAAAAATGATAATAAATTTTCATAAAAGCAGGTTTTATTAGTTAATTTTTTTAACAGAGCATTTAACATTTTAATACCTGTATAAGCTAGTATTAATCCAAAGACATAAAATAACCAGTGAAACAACATGATTAATTTAATGCCGATCAATACGAAAATAAAACGCATAATTATAGCGCCAATTATCCCAAAAGTTAACGCCTTTTGTTGCGAATGTTCTTTTATTTCAAAAAAAGAAAAGATAGTTATAAAAATAAATAAATTATCAATGGACAAAGAATATTCTATTAAATATCCAGTTAAAAATTCGTAAGCTTCTTGTGCTCCTAAATTACAATATACAATAACCCCAAACATTAACGCTAATGAAATCCACATTAGTGAAATACAAAATAGTTTCTTATTTGATATTTTGTGATGATGATATTTACTTAAGACTATTAAGTCTAGTATGAATGCACTTACAATAATTGTCCAAAATATAGTCCACATTAGAAAAAATGTATAGTAAATTTGTTTTTTTTCAATAAAAATGCTATTTTTATTTAAATTTAGGTAAATTTTGTTTATTCTAAGTGACAGTAGTTGATGAAATCTTCTTCTGTCCAGATCGTAATTCCTAATTTTTCTGCCTTTAATAATTTAGAACCGGGATTATCTCCAATAATTATAATATTCGTTTTTTTTGATACACTTTCTGTAATATTACCTCCTAGTGATTCTATAATTTCTTTGGCTTGTGTACGCGTAAAGTTTTTCAATGTGCCAGTTAATACGAAAGCTTTATTGTTTAAAATTTTTGTATCTTCTTTATTTTCAATATGGTGAGTGTATAAGCTTAATCCAGCATCTTCTAATTGTTTTATTAAAATTTTGTTTTCCGAATTTTTGAAAAATAAATGAATTGATTCCGCTGTTTTGTTCCCGATTCCAGGAATACAAACTAGTTCTTCGAAAGTTGCAGTCGATAATTTAATAATTGATTTAAATAAATCAGCTAAGATTTTGGCAGTTTGTTCGCCAACGCCTAATATTCCCAACCCGTTTATAAGCCGCCAGATAGGAGATTTTTTGCTTTCGTCAATATTGCTTAATATTTTTAATGCTGATTTTTGTCCAAGTTTTGGAAGTGAGGTTAGGTCGTTATATGTTAATTTATATATATCAGCGATGTTGCAAATTGTGCCACTTTCAATTAATTGTTGTATTATAGCTTCTCCAAGGGTATTAATATTCATCGCTTCTTTAGATACGAAGTACATGATTTTGCTTTTAATTTGTTCAGGGCAACGGGGATTTATACATCTCCAAGCAACTTCAGAATCAATGTGAACTAGTGTTTGCTTACATGATGGACATAAATTAGGGAAATGAAATGGTTGAGTACTATCACTGCGTTTGCTTTTATCCACAGAAACTATTGCTGGGATAATTTCACCGGCTTTTTCTAAAAAAACGTAGTCTCCAATTCGTATATCTTTTTTCGTAATTTCATTAGCGTTGTGCAATGTTGCTCGAGATACTATGCTGCCATCAATTTCTACAGGAGATAAAATCGCTACTGGAGTAACAATACCGGTACGACCTACTTGTAAAATAATATCTTGTAATTTTGTTGAAACACGTGTTGGGGTAAATTTGTAAGCAATAGACCATCGTGGGGCTTTCGCTGTAGATCCTAATAATTTATGGAGATTGAGTTCATTGATCTTTAAAACTGCTCCATCAGTCCAATATTTAAAATCTCTTTTTGTAGTATTTAATTGTTTGATATAGTTCCATGCTTCACCGATGTCTTTAGCGAACCAGTAATATTCTTGTGACGGGAATTGCCAGGTATGTAATTGTTCAAGGACTTCTATTTGTGTAGCAAAGCGATCATCAGATGAATATCCAATGGCGTAAAAAATTGCTTGTAAATGTCTTTTTTTTACTTCGGTAATATCTAAAGATTTTACTGTGCCAGCTGCTAAGTTGCGAGGGTTAGCATATTCTTCTAATCCATTGATGTGTCGATAATTATTTTCAGATTCAAATGTTTGTTCATCGATGAATACTTCTCCACGGATTTCAATTAAATCTGGACAGTTTAAGAGTTTGATGGGGAGCTGGTTAATTGTTAAAATATTATTGGTTACATCGTCCCCAATGATTCCATCTCCACGGGTTAAAGCATATTTTAATGATCCATGTTCGTATATTAAATTAATAGCAATACCATCAATTTTGGGTTCTACAACATAACTAACTTTTTTATTATCAAGTTGCTTACTTATTCTTGTGTCGAATGCTAGTAATTCTTTATGCGAATAAGTGTTTGCTAAGCTCTGCATGGGAGTTATGTGTTTGCGTTTTTTGAAGTTACTTGACAAATCATTCCCTATTTTGTCTTCCTCTGTATTAATTCCAACATTTTTTAAAACTTGTTTAAGTCGAACGAGTTCTGATTTTAAGCAGTCGTATTCAAAATCAGAGATTTGTGGATTGTTTTCGCGATAATACAGACGGTCGTGCATATCAATATCCACTTTCAGTTTGCGAAAAGCTTTAGTTGTTTTATCAATAAATTCTTGGTTATATTTTGTATCCACAATATTTTTTTATCTAAATCAAATTGTCGTCTTGTTTTTTCCAAGATTAAAGTTAGTTTTATCGTTAAGTAAAGTCGAGATTATGAAGTTTTCTATAGAAAAAAGTGCATTTGTGGATGGGTTACAGCAGGGAATTAATGTCGTTGCTTCGAAAGTAATGTTGCCGATTTTAAATAACGTTTTGATTGAAGCATTTGATGACAGAATTACACTTACAACCTCTAGTCTGGATTTAGGAATCCGTTGTCAAGTCAAGTCCGATGTCAAGATTCCTGGTAAGATTACGCTGCCTGCAAGAAAATTAGCTACAATTGTTCGAGCAATGCCGGCATCCATTATAGATTTCGAAGTTAAGGATTCGCGCGTTCATTTATCATCTGGGAATTCTCACTTTGAAATAACGGGATTACCAGCCGATGATTTCCCTGTGTTATCTGGAAGTACTCAAAGTGAAGAACATTCAATCCCACAAGATGAGTTTTTAAGGTTATTAAAGAATGTTTCTTATGCTCAATCTCATGATGGTAACCGGTATATTTTGAATGGAGTATATTTTAGCTTGCTGGATGGAATGTTAACAGTTGTTGCAACTGATGGTCGCCGGTTAAGTATGGTAACTAGAGAGATGAATAGCGATAGTTCTTTGGCAAATGTCATTGTTCCATCGAAAACAATAGCAGAAATAGAAAGGTTATTAGGGCAAGGAGAGGTTGTAAAATTTTCGCTTGAAGAAAGTCAGGTAATATTTTCAATTGGAGTAAAGGAAACTAATATTCCAGGGTTAATTGGTGACATTAGTATAGTTTCAAAAGTAATTGATGGGAATTATCCAAATTTTAAGCAAGTGATCCCGCAAGTAACTGAGAATCGTGTGAAGTTAGATAGACAACTTTTATTAGAAAGTATTCAACGAGTAGCGTTAGTAGCAAGTGAAAATAAAAACTCTGTAAAATTACATTTTTCGCCAAATACTTTAGAAATTTCCGCCGCAAGTGCGGAGTATGGGCAATCTCATGAAAAAATTGCGATTGCGTATGATGGACAAGAAGTAGAAATTGCTTTTAACCCAAATTTTTTATGTGATCCATTAAAGGCATTAGTACAAGATGAAGTATATTTTGAGTTTAAGGACGAACTAAGCCCTGGTGTTTTTAAAACACTAGATAGTTTTTTGTGTGTAGTTATGCCGTTAAGAATTGGGTAATAAGTTATGTGGATTTGGTTATATAGGATATTATTTTTGCCGATTTTTATATTGTTGATGCCGTATTATGGTTATCGTATGTGGAAGCGCGGTGGATATATGATAGATTTTAAATATCGGCTTGGGTGGCTTCCAATTATATCAAAAGGAAAGAAAACTAGAATATGGCTGCAAGCAGTAAGCGTTGGGGAAGTTAAGGCAATAGAAAAATTAATTGATTGTTTTAGACAAGATGAGCATTTTGAAATTTTTTTAACTACAACATCAAGTACGGGATATTTTTAGCTAAGCAATTGTATGGAAAGAAAGTTGCATTTGTTGGTTTATTCCCATGGGATTTTTGGTTGTTTAGTTTTTTAGCTTGGAAACGTATTCAACCAGATATTGTTTTATTGATGGAAGGAGAGTTATGGCCTGAGCATCTGCAGCAAGCTAAAAATCGTAATGTTCCAGTATTTTTGGTAAATGCTCGTTTATCAGATCGAACATATAATTTTTATCTGAAAAATCCAGGTATTACGAAGTGGATTTTTAGTATGTTGAAAAAAATTTGTGCATGCAGTGAAACAAATAATCGGCGGTTTTTAGATATCGGTATTGGTCGTGAAAAGTTGCAACTTACTGGGAATTTAAAATTTGATATAGATGTT
>CBCPNC010000032.1:0-9964 GCA_965120425.1 uncultured Opitutia bacterium | reverse complement strand
GGTCCAAGTTTGAATATTTTAATAAAGCTTATGACTATTGTGTCGGTTGTAACCGTAGGAATTGCTGTATCATTTAATCTTTTATAAAATTAAATTTAAACTTTTTATCGAAGGCATAAACTATGCCTTTCCCTAGGAAAATGGTTGAATAGATAGTTTTAATTCTTAGTATTAAGATGGTTTTTTGTTGTATATGTACAATAAGCGTTCAGAAAATACGTTTGATTCTCAATCTATTCAATGCTGGCATGAAAAGATGCTGAGATTTGATCGTAATTTTGCCTTTAAAAAGGAAATTATGATTAAGGGACGTATGATTTGGGCGACGAATGTTATAAAATCGCTTAAATTAACACCAGGTGCTGCAATAGCGTCAGTTAGGTATAATAACGAAGATTTTATTTTATCATTTGATGTTGATCAAAATGGATTTTTAGTATCACAAGCAGATTTAAAAGATAAAAAAATATACGCCATTATATATGCTTTGTGTTTGGAAATTGATCAAATTTTGTCTACATTACCAGAATGCTCTAACAAACTAGAAAACAGTAGTGAAAACAATAAATCAGAGATATTAGATAAAAATCCTTTAATTGATACAGTAAGTCTAGATGAAAATAAATGTTTACTAGTAAAATTTTCAATTAATAATCAGAATTTAGTTTTCCGGTCATTTCTAGATAATGATGAACATAAGCCAATTTTTATGCAATCGAACCGAGTTCTATCAAGAATTTCAGGGGATGATAGAAAGATTAGCATTTTACGGTTATTATTTAATGCAAAAAAAGCAAATTGCAAATTTTGTTTAGATCATCGAGATTATAGGATCTCAAATTGGAGAGATGCTATTTTATTTTATTCAGAAAAGTTGCCAGTTTGGAGAAAATATTTTAACATTAAACTAGGTTCAGAATGTGATCTCCTTTCACGAGGAATATTAGCTACATCGATTCGCGCTAAGATTAGTGCTGCAGATGAAGGATATATCAAAATTCTTTGGGAAATATCAACAAAATATGGTAACATAAATAATGAGCATTTGTCTACATTATTACGAGCTAATGGTTGTCCGATTTTTCTAGAAAATATAGGGGTAGTATGCATGTCTTTAGAACAGGTTGAGGCGGTTCGTTCGGTGTTATCGCTTCAGATTAAAGAAGACATATTCCCTTATTATATGTTATATTTTTTAATAAATCAGAGTTCAATTTTAGTCGATACTGATTTACCAAAAGAAATTACTGCTACTGAATCTACAACACCTTTAAACTTATTGTCATGTTTAAAAGAATATCAAAAAACAGGTGTTCAGTGGATGCGTAATGTTTTAGATTATGGATGTCAATGCTTATTGGCTGATGAAATGGGACTTGGGAAAACATTACAAGTTTTATCGTTAATTTGTGCAAACAGTACAGCTCAACGTAGTTTAATTGTATGCCCTGCTAGCGTAATTTCTGTGTGGGAAGGAGAAATCGGAAAATTTTTCCCAGAAAAAACGGTTACAGTATTAGGGATAAGTGATGGCATTAATTCTGATTTTGTGTTAGCGAGTTATAATCAAGCAAGAAGATTAAATGATCATTTTGCTGGTCTGGTTTTTGATTATGTGGTGTTGGATGAAGCTCAGTATATTAAGAATTCATCGTCCAAAACTGCACGTGCATGTTGCAATATTTTAGCTAAACATAAAATCGCAGTTACTGGTACTCCAATTGAAAACAATCTGAATGACGTTTGGAGTATATTTAAGTTTTTGATGCCAGGTTTATTGTATAATTTCCGAGATTTTCAAAAAAAGATAGCACACAAAGAGTATCGAGAAAAACTTAAAGGGCAAATCGCTCCTTTTATTTTGCGTCGAACAAAAGAATCTGTACGTTTACAATTACCAGAAAGGAACGAGATTGAATTATTGTGTCCTTTAAGTAAGGTTCAAAGTAAATTATATAGTACATTTAAGGAACAGTTATTTGATGAGTGCAAGAATTATCACGCTAAAGGTTCTAATAAAGAAAGAATGAACATACTTACTACAATCATGAGGATGAGGCAAGTGTGTGATTGTGTTGATATTTTACCAAAAAAATATTTGGCAAATAAGAAAACAGAATGTCCAAAGCTCGATATGTTAATGCTTAAGTTGGACGAGATTTTTGCTGAAAACAAGAAAGTTGTAATTTTTAGTCAATTTTTAGGTTTTCTATCAAAAATAGAAGAAGAAATTTCACAAAAATTTCCGCAATGTAAAGTATTTAAGTTAACTGGTATGACGAGTAAAAGAAGACTCCTTGTAGAAAATTTTCAAAACGACACTGGAGCCTCTGTTATGTTAATTAGTTTGAAAGCAGGTGGGGTAGGAATTACTTTACATGCAGCGGAATACGCATTTTTGATGGAACCATGGTGGAATCCAGCAGTTGAAGAACAAGCAATAGCTCGTATACATAGAATTGGACAGGAAAAAATTACAACAATTTATCGACTAATTGCACAAGATACTATTGAACAGCGCATGAGGGATATGCAAATTAAGAAAAAATATTTATTCGATGAAATGATTAAAGATAGTGGACAAGATGTTAATTTTGAAAAGTTTTATATACAAAATATCCAAGAATTAATTAATTAATCTTTATGTCTATTAAGTTTAATAAAAAAATTAGAAACCTTATTGCTGATTTTCGATTACTGCCACATGAGGATAGTATAGCTTATCTGCGTAGACCGAAAAAAATAGGGAAAGTGGTAGACATTGCTTTGACAGATATGTCAATTAAAAGAAAATGTGAGTACATTTTGTTAGAAAACTGGAAAGAAATAGTAGGTGAACAATTTTATAGACGTTGTCGACCAGTTACAGTTTTAATAAATGATGTACTTTTAATCGGTTGTGAAAATAGTGTTATTCATTATGAACTTGAGAGAGAGAAAAAACTAATATTAGAAAAAATCTCTACTTTGCCGAGATGTACACACATTAAAGATATCAGATTTAATATCGCCAATATAGTTCCTTAAAATTTTTAAATCATAAAGCAAATTCCCATTATTATTGTTGGAACAGCAGCGCTTAAGAATAATTTTATAGGTGATATACCAGATGGGAAATGTTTTGATAGTATACTTTGACCCGCAGGATTTGGTGCGTTTGCAATTACTGTTAAACCACCACCAGTAACAGCACCAGATAGAACTGCTTTTTGCATGGCATTATTTGCTGAAAAAGCAGGGACCAATGATGATAAGTAAGTAATAGCTGCATTATCATTAAATGCTGTCAAAACTGTTGCCCCTAAAAACAATGTTGTTTCTGTAAGAGATGAAAGTACTGGTGATAACCACCATGATTGAAGTCCTCCATGAGTAACTAATCCAGCTAAGAAAAATCCTACGAGCAGTGGGTTGCGTATTTCAAGTTGAGATTGATATTGACTGGTTGCTTTTGTAAAACCTATAAAAAATAATAATCCAGAAATTACAAGAGCTGGAGTATGTAAATTTATTACTGTCCAACATAAAAACAATATGTGAACAATTGTAACAACGAAAGGAATTTTTTCTTGAATTTCATCTATTTCTGAAACTCGTTGGTTGCGCAATTTAGAAAATTCCTTATAGAAAATTGCATAATACAAAAATGTATTTAATAGAATCCCAGTAATTGCATGACATCCAAGTTGAATAAAAACTTTAGAAAATGTTAATCCCCATTTATCTGCTACCATTAAGATTGGAGGAGCTGCAAAATGTGTCAATGTACCACCACCAGACACATTGACAAATAGTAACCCTAAGGTTGCGTATTTTAATTTATTTGAAGGGTTATGTTGATAAAATTTTTTTGACAAAAGCATTGCACCTAATGTCATTGCTGCAGGCTCTGTAATTAATGATCCCATCATGGGGGATAATATTAAAATACTTAACCACCATGATGCTGGAGTATATTTCCCAATTTTAGCAACTTTTGATAGTATGTTTTCTACTAATATTAAAACTGGTTTTGTAGCCGTCATTGTCATTATGGCAAAAACAAATATTGGTTCTGAATAATTTACATTGTGCTTAAAAAAAGAAGTCATAGCATCCCAGCCAAAAGTATATACTAAGCAAAAAACTAATGGAATACACCAAAGACCAAAAATTATTTCTACTTCGCTACAAAAGTGCAATATTTCTGAACAAAATGTAACTACTGCATTTTGATTGATGTTCTTTTGTTGTATTTTATTTGCTAATTTTTTTATACTTGGGGTAACAAATGTGTGCAGTATAGCTAATAGAAATATTGCTGATGCAGTTGCGTTAAATGGAGAAGTATTAATACGGCTGATTAATATGTCTTTTAGTGATAATTTTTCCTCGGATTCTATTTTTTCGTAGTAACTAAGGGGAATGGGAATATCTATGATCTTATTGGAAGGTGAGCAGCAAGCCTTACTTAAAGCCGATAACAATATTACGATTAATAAAGAAAGATGTAATGTCCGTTTCATATTTTTTAATTTTTATGTATTTGAAAATCAAATAATTTACAAATACATACAGTGAAAATATAAAACCGATATGTTGGATAGTAAAGATTTTTTGATATTAGCTAATGGGAAAAATGAAAATTTTTCTAAAAAATTTTTGAAAAAACTTCTTTCCGAAAAAACAGTTATTTCACTTGATGGTGCCTGTGAAATTTTGTACCAATTTAATTTAATTCCGGATTGTATCTTAGGAGATTTAGATTCAGTGACAAAGGAAACTCTAGAATATTGTAAGAGTAAAGGTAGTAAAATTGTTTATGCATTTGACCAAAACTTTTCAGATCTTGAAAAAGGAATAATGTATTGTCGCAAAAATTCTGCTCAATCTATTACAATAATTAATGCATCTTATGGAAGATTTGATCATTTTATTGCGAACTTGTTTTTCTTAAAAAAATATTATAAAAAATCTTGTCCAATAAAAATTTTATCTAATTCATCATGTATAATGTATGTGCAGAATGAAACAATTACGATATCATCCCATATAGGAGCTAAATGTGGTTTTTTTGGATTACCTAAATGTTTGGTGCAATTTTCGAAAGGATTAAAATATTCACTTGATGGGAAAAACTTAATATTGGGGGAATTTGAAAGTATGGCAAATGAGTTTATTTCTGAGTCCGTTGCCTGTAAAATTGAGGGAGATTGTTTATTAACGTATGAGATGTAAAAATTTTTTTTGACACTTCGCGGTGAAATCTTTTAGCTATTGGCATTCTGGAGTGGGGCAGTAGCTCAGTGGATAGAGCAGCGGTCTTCTAAACCGAAGGTCGAGAGTTCGACTCTCTCTTGCCCCGCCATAAAATAAATTTATATCACCTAACATCTTAGGGCGTTTTAATGAAAATTTTACTCCTCTAATTTGAGTATCTTTTTTCATTTTTTTTGGCTAAGAATATCAACAATACGATGACTATTATATTGCCCAAAAGGACAGTTATACTATAACTGGACGGGTTCTGTATTTTTATGTCTGCTGAGGGAAAAAATCCAATTAAATAACTAATTGCGCAGGTAACTAATCCCATTGTTGATAGTAGTATTGAACCAAATTTACCACCAGGTATATGATAGGTCTGTGAATTGTTATTTTTATATTTTAGTTTCAATATAATTGCTGAAACAAACATAAGGATATACATTAATAAAGAAAGTTGAGCAGTAAGGTCCGTTAAAACAACAAATGCGGTACTAATAGATTCAGAAAAGACGAATAAAAATGACAATATAGTAGCTACTAGTGCTTGAAATATCATAATATTGGTTGGCATCCCAAATTTGTTTAATTGATGGAAAATTTTTGGTAAATACCCATGTGTTGTTGTTGTATACAGTGCTCTCGGTGGGCCAGATACCCATGCACAAAACCACGCAATAGATCCAAAAGTTATAAATAACGCTACGATTGGTGTTAACCATTCTATGTGAAACTCACAAAAGAATCTTGATAATGCTTGAATTGTTCCAGCATGAATTGCTAACTCATTTTTTGGAATTACTATAGCGATTGCTAATGAACCAAATATCGATATAAAAAGTATCATAGCTGTAGCTAAAAAGATTGCACGTGGGTAATTCTTTCTTGGATTTTCTACATCACGTATATGATTTGCAGACATTTCAAATCCAGTAAAACTTAATAATAAACCGAGCATTAATGCCAAACTATTAGGGCCAGATATACTAGGAATAAGTGTTTTGGTAGACATTGTAATTTGTGAGTCATGACCACTCAAGATCCAATATATCCCAAATCCTACTATTATTGTAGCTGGTAAAAAAGTTCCTAAGATGCTACCAACGGTACTAATTAACCCGGTAATTTCCATACCTCGTAAAGTGATAAATGTCCCTGTCCATATAATTGTTAATATTGTCAAGATTAAAAATAAGCGACTTTCGATCAAAAATGGAAAGATTCCATAAGTAATTGTACTTGCAGCAAATGATAAAGCGGCAGGAAAACATACAAAATTTCCAATATTTTGTAAAAGTACAGCTAAAACCCCCATCTTTTCACCAATAGCATGTGATACCCAGTTATAAATCCCGCCTTCAGTGGGGAATAATGATGCTAATTCTGCTGATATAAGTGCAGTCGGAATAAGAAATAGAACGGCAGTTATTATGTAAAAAAACAACATGGAAAATCCGTAAGGAGCTACTGTTGGTAAATTTCGAATATTAGCTATCGCTGCAAAATTTATCATCGCTAATGAAAATACATTGAGTGCACGTTTTTTATTCGTTGTCATCTTATTGATTAGATGAGGAAATATGTGTTTTGATTTTTGCAATACTATTTTCTTTTAAAAATACTAATTTAAATGTTATACATAAATAAGTGATAGCAGCTAATGGAGTAATGCAAAACAACATCAATGTATTTGATAATTTATAAAAATGTCCAAGTGTTACACATGAATATATACATATTAACCCACAAGTAATATTGTATACTTGAGATTTATTAATTTTTATAATAAAACTTTTTTGTTTATTTTTCAATTTAATGTAGAGTAGATATGTCTGAATAATTACAGCTATAGTATTAGCTGTAGCTATTCCTGTAATTCCAAAGAATTGCATTAATATCAATGTAGCGACGATGTTAATTATAAAATTAATATATCCAATATGTACCGGAGTTTTCATATCTTGTATTGAATGAAAACTGCGTATTAAGAATGTCGAAATTCCATAAAATGGAATACTTATGGAGTATATACCTATTATAGGTAAGACCTTGTTTGTGTCGGCAATACCGAAGTTTCCCCATTCAAAAAAAACATTTAAGATTTCTTTTCTTATAGAAAATAAACCTACTGCAGATGGCAGTAAAATCCATAGTAACGATAATATTCCGTAATTAAATGATTTATTTAAATTGTGTGGGTCATTTTCAAAATTGGCAACTGATTTTGACATGTCTGGGAAAAATACAGTGGAAATAGCTATTGCGAATATTCCAAGTGGTAATTCAATTAATCTATTAGCTAGATATAAAATAGATACTGAGGTAGCGCTATAAATATATGCTAAACTGCGTGAAGTTAAAAGATTGATCTGAGTAATTGCTGCCCCGAAAATACCTGGCCAAAATAGTTTTAAGATTGTATGTAATTCTTCACGATGATTTCGATAATACTGGCTGTTGGATTTTATCTTTATTTTAAGGGCTATACTAGGAATAATATATTGTAATACTCCTCCAAACACTACTCCAAAAGATAACAAATCTAAAAGATTAATATCTGATAGATGCAAAATTTTTCCTGCAATTAAGGACAGTATCATGGAAATATTCAGCCAAATAGCGTTTAGTGAAGCTACGAAAAAGTATCCAAGTACATTTAAAGCTGCTGATATAATTGCTGTAATACATACGAAAAACATGTATGGTAGTACAAGAATAATAAAGTGTGCACCAATTGTCCACTTATATTCCAGAAATGTGCACTTTGTTATAAAAAATGATAGTGTACATCCAACCGAGATAATGACAATTAATATTATTGATAAGCTAAAAACTATTTTGTTTAGCAATGAACGAACAGCATTTTCACCGTATTGAACGTATTGTTTTGATAGTATTGGTATTACTGCTGAAGATAGTGCACCTTCACCTAAAAGTCTGCGAAATAAGTTTGGAATTGTGAATGCGAATAAGAAAGCGGCACTGATTTCAGAAATCCCAAATATGCTAAAAAATATTGCATCGCGTGCGAATCCCGATATCCGAGATAAAAAAGTAGAAAACGAAACAATAAAGATATTTTTAAAATTTTTAGACACGTGTATATACAATAACATTTGGATGATTTGCTGAAGCTATCCTCCCTAGTCTCCTAATTTCTACAAATCCGTGAACTTGTGGCGTTTTATAGTGTGCAGGGACTTCAAATATTAAACGTGCATTATCCCTGCGTTTTAAAAATTTTCCAAAAGTTGATAGTATTTTTTTACCGTATTCTTCAAGCATACTATAAGGAGGGTCTATAAATATAAGGTCAAAGTCTGTGTTTAAGTAGTCTACTGCGTCAAAAACATCTTGGCAAATAATTTTACACGCTGGATCACGTTGAGTGGATTTTTTAACTGCAGAGAGATTTTCTTCAATTGCTTTTGCTGCATTGGAATCTTTTTCGATAAAAATTCCTGCAGATGCTCCACGGCTAACTGTTTCTAGTCCATAACTACCAACTCCAGCGAATAGATCAAGAAATATTGCTCCAGAAGATTTCCCTTTTATTGATGAAAACACTGCTTCGCGAATGTAGTCAGTTGATGGTCGCAAATGTTCACACTCTATGGGAACAGTAAGTTGTATCCCTTTGGCTCGTCCTCCTGTAATTCTCATATTTGCTTAGATTCCATATTATAAATATTTAAAAACTGTCTTAAGTCTTCTTTTTTAGAAGAACTATTTATAATATATTTGTATTGATTTGTAAACTGTAATTCGTATTCAGCTACTTGTAATCGCTTTTCTATTTCTTCTTTTGTTTCTGATCCACGTAAAATTAATCGCTTTCGTAGTACATTAATGTTAGATGGTTTGATAAAAATTGATACAATTTTTATATCTAACTGTTGCTTGATTATTTGGTTATATCCTTGAACATCAATAACTAATATAGTATTTATTCCCTGCTTTATATTTTTATAAACCTCAGATTTTGATGATCCGTAGTATGTTGAATTATGTACAATAGCATATTCTAAAAATTCATCCTTTTTTATTTTTTTTTGAAATTCTTCTTCTGAAACAAAAAAATAATGAACTCCTTCAATTTCTCCAGGTCGTGGATTACGTGTAGTAGTAGTAATCGAACGCTGTAGTTCATTATTCGGTATGCATTTTAACGTGTTATTAACAACTGTTGTTTTTCCCACTCCTGCTGGTCCAGATACTATAAATAATAGACCGAGTTTATCTTTCATTGATGTGTATGTAAAAAGCTATTTTAGTTTGTTTTTTGTTGGCGCATCATGGGAAATAAAATAACATCGCGGATATTTTGTGTACCTGTTAAAAGTGCAACAAGCCTATCGATCCCGATTCCTATACCACCTGCTGGTGGCATACCATATTCCATAGCTAGTAAGAATTCATTATCGAGATTTTGTATTTCTTCACCTATTTGTTTCTCAAACATTTCACGTTGAATAATAGGGTCGTTTTGTTCAGAATATGCTGGAGCTATTTCTTGACCATTAATACACAATTCGAACACATCTAAGTACTTATCATCATTTACATTTAATTTTGCTAATGGACATAATTCACGTGGTAATTGAGTAACAAAAATTGGTTGAATAAGGTTAACTTCTATTAATTTGCTGTACACTTCATTAGTGATCTCAAAATCTTCCCAAGAAATATCAGTGTTTAATCCTGCTTTTCGACAAAACTC
>CBCPNC010000031.1:0-2780 GCA_965120425.1 uncultured Opitutia bacterium | reverse complement strand
CTCCGAACCTGGCAATTAAGCAGTCGCGGGCCACATCAGTACTGGGCTGGGCGACTTCCCGGGAACGTGCGGTGCTGCTTCCCTTTTGCTTCCTTTTTACACTTTCTTATATTTGTTATATTTTGTTTTTCCCCATTTTTGATCTTGCTCTTCTTCAACTATGATCCTTCTTAATATATCAGGATTGAAAAATACTGAATTTCAATTTTCAAAAAAGAAGTTTATTACGTTTAGTGTGATCATTTATATATTATTATGATATTGTTACATACATTAAAAGAACAAAAAGAAAAATGTGTGGATTCATATTCAAATCAGATATAAATATCAATTTCTTTTTTTAATATTCACAATGAACATTGATGTTTTTGCTGAAAATAGAATATCATTTGCAATGAGTTATGTAATATACAATAGTGATACAAAAATCAACTAATAACAACCGAGGATAATTGCAGAGGATAGAAGAAGCTGATACATGTATAATTCGCTGATTATACTATACGACGAATTGTTGTTTTTTGGATTTGCTCGATTATGTATTTAAAACTCCACTAACAGCAAAAACATTAGAAATGATTGCGAGGGCACTTACATAGCGTCGATAATTGATGGTATATCAGACAATGAAACGAGATGAAATTCGTTCCGAAATTTGAATTGATAATAATTAATGATTGTATTGTTAGTTTTTATATTTTTATTCTTTTAATGGTAAAGAAAATGATTTAGCAGTCAACGCTGTGCACGAAAAAGCTAATAATATATCAATGTATTTATTCAACGACATATGTCAATATTGATGCAAACTTTATTTAATACAGTTCACAAAAAAGCAAAACCAATCACATTATAAATAACTGATATGATGCAAATGTGAATAAAGTAAAATGCATAAATAATATTTTATGATAACGCAATGGCAAAGTAGGAAACAGTCATGTTTTTGTTTTATTATATTTTTTATTAACTGTGAATTTCATACTTTATTTTTGTACGTATAAGTGTTTGTGACAAGTTTTTTTATTGAAGCGGCCATACCCGGCTGGCAACATCCAGCTCCACTCCGAACCTGGCAATTAAGCAGTCGCGGGCCCCATCAGTACTGGGCTGGGCGACTTCCCGGGAACGTGAGGTGTTGCTTCCTTTTTCCCTTTTATTATCCTTTGCTTGTTTGTTGTTTTCCTGTTCTATTTTCTTTCTTTTTATTCTACTATAAGAAATTCACATTTTTGCTTATTTGATAATAAACCCATTGCATGGAAGATGTAAAATATATTTGTTAAATACTATATATAATTATGTAGTTGTGAAAATGCTTATTTGAATAGTCTTTAATCTTTTTGTCATTATTCGAATGAATATTGATCTTTTTCATCATATCTCAAATGATTTGCTTGTGTGAAATGTTGATCTGTTAAATTTAGGAAGGTTGTACCTGTCCCAGCTCCTGTTCGAAGACCTTAATTGAAACAATATTCTTGAACGTGGACACTGAGATTTTCAAACAGGTACTAAGGATATCCTCCGAGTACTAGATTGTGATATCACCCGAACTCACTTCCACACCTCCAGAGTTGATTGATAGAACAGTAACAAGGAGCTCGATGAGTTGGTCCTTGGTGAGAATTACCTTTTTCGATGAATCAAGGATGTTGGTAATTAGCTGCTTATCATTCTCTGTTAGAATCTCACGAAGATCTTGCTCACTACAACCAATGACTGAGTAATCTCCTCGTACGTTACAGAAGGGATTCTGGATGTAATCACGTACCTAGTTTGAAGAGTTTGAGTTGACGGGTATACAACTTGGATGTCTGCTGATTCTACCTGATGGGTCATTTAACTTTAATAAAACGATGTTTATCCTTACCTGTCTATCGTTGGAGATGTTAGACTCAATTGTTAATTTAGAGTTCATTATTCTCAATATCGTGTACACAATCTGGGGTTGGGTCTCACAAAATGACTCGTGCCCACTCGAAGAGTTGGTTCAGAAGCTTAAGTTCTTCAAAGGGTTCGTCAAGTACTCAGACCTGATCTTTGTACCTGCTCGAATAGGCTTGATGCTCCTGGTAAGATTCCTTTGCTGTCAACACACTACGGAGATTAAGAGCACGCAACCAGAGGGCGCCGCGAGCAAGCGAAGCACGGCTGTTGAGTCTGTTTAAACAGTAAGTTTATTTATCATTAAAATGGATTTCTACAATAGTGCTCAGAACTTTAATCTTGACAAGATCACAATCCCAGATTACCAAAACACTAAGCATCCTGACTACCCACCTGTGAAGCGTCAAACACACACTCAACCTGGTATGAGTGAGTTGGTTAACATCGTAGCAGGTCTTCAGAAGGATGTTAAGAGGATCAATGCTTGCTTAACTAAGCAGGGTGCTCAAGATTATATAGCAAAGAATAAGAAAAATGGTTGGTATGCTTGGAAAGGTGATATCACTGGACCTGATGGTGTACCTGATGGTATTCCTGAAGTCATCGTAACGGATAGCAAGGGCAATATCAAGGTTGTCAATGGCTATACACTGAATAAGAGCACCTGCCCTCAAAGGAAGCTTTACCGTTCAATGTACCCAACACCAGAAGATCGGAAGGATAACCCTTATACCAAATTCAGAAAGAGACTTCGGGCGCTTGTCCAGGATGATGAAGGTCAACCTGCGTATATTCTTCCAGGAATTGCGGCCTATTCTGAATTGTACAAAGTCAATCATCCAGCTGAAGCTCTTAATGATGGTGTACCACCTATGAAACTAGCAGAGATC
>CBCPNC010000030.1:0-3512 GCA_965120425.1 uncultured Opitutia bacterium | reverse complement strand
TAGGAATATAATTTCATCTACATATCTCAAATCTAATAGATTATGTGTTACTGATATTACAATTTTATTATCGAATTTAGGTGAATTATGAACTATCCTTTTTTTCGAGAATGGGTCTAAATAAGAAGTTGTTTCATCTAAGAGCAGAATGTCTGCATCTTTAAAAAACAATCTAGCAATTGCAAGCCGCTGCCATTGTCCGCCAGATAACTCGCAATAGCTTTTTTATATAAATGAGTAAGCAACGTATCCTGTTTTTTCGGTAATAGTTTAATAAAATTTTCCGATAATGAATTATGTAATGCCATTCTAAAATTGCCTGCATCAAAATTATTAAAAGAAATATAATCTTTCACGGATACGGAATATTTACAAAAATCCTGAAATAATACCCCAAAAATTTTATAAAACTCATGCAAATCATACTCTTCTATATCTATCCCATCTAAATAAATGTTTCCTTTTGTCGGCTTATAAATTCTAAGAATCAAGTTAAGAATCGTTGACTTCCCTGAACCATTTTCGCCAATAATAGCAATTCTTTCACCTGTAGAAATTCTTACATTAACATTTTGAAGAGCATAGTTTAAACTTCCTGGATATTTAAAATAAACATTTTTAAATTCTAAAATATGTGTCTGATTTATTTTTGGCAAAATTTTTTTAGAATAAAATTCCTCCTCAATATCTAAAATATCAAGTATATAATCCATCAAAATCATGCTATTATAATTAACAGCAACCGCTTTTGAAAAACTTGTTAAAGAAAATTTAAAAGAATTAATCATGCTAATAAGCCAAACGATATCAGCTATGAATATTTCTTCTTTCAAAAATTTGTTTATTGCATATCCCAAAATAAAAAGAATTCCTATGTTGGATAGAACACTGTAAAGTGTATTTACATATTTCTCTTTTTTTTTAAACATATATATCTGTTTTATGCAATAATCAGAAATATGGTTCCTAATTGGCATAAAATAATTGTATAAATTGTTTACTCTTGTCTCTTTAAAATAAGAACTTTGACACAAAACATCCATGCAATAAAATCCATATCTTTTCTTCTCAATTTGTGATTTCATTATAAAAGAAAGTTCTTTTCTTTTTTTAATTTCATACACAAATAGAGGAAAATGGAAAATTAATAGTAAGATAGTACTAAAACTAAATCTAATTAAGAAAAACATATATAAACATAAGGAAAAAAACATATTAAAATCTCCAATGTAGAATATAATATATTACTAAGTTCATAAGATATTTGTTTTAATATTTCCAAATATTTGTTTTGAAACGTGGAACTATTAACTTTTTGAAACGGAATCTTCTGAATTTTGTCAATAATAATAACTTCTAGAGCGTCCGACAACTTTAATCCTAAACACTGTATAGTAGCAGTTATATATTTCGGTATCTGAGAATTCACTGTTGAAAAAAAAATATATAAAAAAAATATATGGGCCAATTGCAATTAATAAATCATACAAATTATAAAACTGTGTGAATTCAAGAATACTAATCATATATTTATTACAAAAATTACATAACAGTGGTATTGTAGTTCCTGTCATAGAAAACAGTAGTAACCATAGAAACAATTTTTTATCAGAAAGATAACTTTTTTTAATTACAAAACTCAGTTTGTTAAGCCTCGAGTCTATTAACAAAGGTAAAATTTTTCGAATTGCATAGCACGTTTTTATATCTTTCACGTCTTTTCGGTGCCCCCTTTAAAGTTATAATAAATCATCATAAGATTTCACAACAATTGCAACATTCTAGCCTTTCATCTGTCTCTCCTTCATCACAAAAATAGTAGTTATCAAAATAACCTCTTTCATATAAGCTGTCATACCTATCAATCATCCAATAATAGTCACTGCTGTAGTTATGTTTTTTCATAAAACTATTTTCTGTCGATATCTGTTCCCTCGGTACAGTTAAATGTTTAATATCTAAATTCCTTGTTCCCTTTTCAGGTTCTTGTATGTCTTCTATATCTTCTTTTTGCTTTTGAACTTTCTTTTCTTCATTACAACTTCCTTGTGTTGTGCCGTGTCCGGTATTTTGTTTACCTTTATCTCCGTCCACACAAACGCTTCTAAAATTTATACCAAACAAAATCATCAATGTCAGATATATAGATATGCCCTTCATTTCATCACCTACCATCTTTTTCACTTTTTAACTTGTATTTTTAGTATAATATTTACAATAAAATCTTCTATCCCCCCCATTTTTGTCGAACTTTGTCGAGCAAACGGGTTTTTAAATCTTATTTTTTATTACCAAAAAGTATTCCATTTAATGCCAAGGTGAACAACTCGGCTACAAGTAACCGAGTTGTTCACCATATCTGGCTATTACTTCTGATAACTCTCTCTATCCAACATACCAACGTAAATCTATCTCGTAAGCTAATTGAGTTTAATATAAACTATTTATTTTTAGCTCCAAATTGAGAAAAAAACATATTTTCATCTATTGTTCTCTAATGCTACAGGTCTTTACTCAAATTCCTGCTCTTTCAAACACAACACTAACAATGAGCTAATCACCATAAATTAAACATAAACTCCCTGTCCGAAGCATCATACAATCAAGTTAGTGTAAAAACATCACTTAAAATGGCTAAAAAAAACATCTTTTTGCTTATACATGTAACTCTCTTTGTGTGCTATATTCTAAGATTCAGAGTTTCTCAACATCACCTGACAAGGTAATGTTATCCGTTCTTCCCCTGTTTATAATATATCCCAGCTGTTATATGAAAGGTCTGGTAATACGCTTTCATAGTCCGTTGCATATGGCTTTGTATGCTTAGTCTTATTAACTTTAAAGGCTGCCAAATTTTCTTTTGCTTTTTTTGCCCAACCAATATCTGTACATTTCCAGTTACATATATCTGTCCATACTTTTTTTGTTGTACTTCCAAAAATTTCTCGCAGATCCTTCAAGGTTATTCTCTGCCCAAAATTTTAAAACTTCATCACAGTTTTTATGTCTTGAATTCTCAAAATCTTTTGGAATCAATTGAGTGGAAATGTGTAGTGCCATTTTTTATGTTGCATATCGCTTTAAAATCTCTTAAGGTTAGCTTGTTAGATGCAATTTTAACTGCACATTTTAAAACTTCTGTAGAATTTTCAATTTCCGGAAATTAAAATATTGGATTTCCGTACTTTGGATGTTTGGTTTCGGCTCTCTTATGGAATTTATGCCAACAAGTATGGGGGATATCTTTTTTTTTCAAGATTTTCTCCATTTTCATGAATGTTAGAATCAGTATTATGCACCTCTGCTAAGTATATAGCGATTCGTATTTAAACGTACTTCCTCATTTTGTTTGTTTTAAAATCCCTTAAAGCATCGCTGACCAATCAGTCTGTGACGATTCATCCGGTAATATATTGTTCCAGTCTGTTGCACATGGATTTGTTCTATGCTCTTTTTGTGTTCTCTTGTATTTATTTTTAGTTCCCCCACCAATGTTGATCCAACCGTTCTTA
>CBCPNC010000029.1:0-4807 GCA_965120425.1 uncultured Opitutia bacterium | reverse complement strand
ATTAGAAAATCTTGAAAAGCAAGAATATAGCAAACAAGAGTATGAAATCGAAGAAATAAAATCTAAAATTGACAAATTATTCTTAATTTGCATTTTTGCATATATAAATTAATTTAATCTGCATTGGTATAGGAGGTGTTTATCCATGACAAGCGAAAATATTAAAACGTTAGCACAAAAGTTTATGTCCAACTCTACCCAGTCCTTTTCGAGCAAGCAACCAGAAGGCATCGTTTCAGCAAACGGGAAAAATTGCAACTGCAGTCCTTGCCACGATTAATTTTAACATTTTTTAGTAAAGATGTCTGTTTTTGATATTATAGCTATTTAACGTAGAATGTAAATAGATGCTTATAACTCTATTTATATTCTTTTAAAAAACAAAAAAGGGATGGCAAATATGAAATTATGTATAAAAAACAATTATGTTGCTTTAAGTAACTTGAACTTGCCTATGGTTGAACAGCAGGAAACCGCACATATGATATTTTTAGGCAATTTTTGTAATTTTAAATGTTGTTTTTGCGAGTTTAAAGATCTTGCTTTAAATGACGCTATTTTCAAGAGGTATTCCATAGAAAGTTTAGTTGCAAAAATTAAAGATATGCTTAAACTTGGAAATGTCTTTAAAATTACAGGTGGAGAACCTTTGTTGAATTCTGATTTAGAAGTAATTATGAACTTAATTAAACACGAAAACGGAATGATTTATCTTAATACCAATGGTTCTGTATTTGCAAAATTGAAACGACTAATTGATTTCTCTTATATCGATTTTCTTAGCTTAACGTTAACGGGAGTCAACAAACATTCTGCATTAAATAATTCTGGAATTAATAATGAAGACATAGTTTGGAACAATTTTTTTCTAGTTTAGATTATTCTTTAAAGAGCCAATCTGTTCTTACAGTAATGGTAACAATAAATTTAGACAATAATAATATTTTTACAGAGAGTGAATTGTATAATTATATAATAGATTTCCTGAATTTGTTTGAAAAATATAAATTTGATAATTTATCTTCAAAATTAATTTTAAAGATAAAATCTTGTAAAAAAAATGACAAAGGACTTATAAGAATTGTAAGTGAAATAAAAAAATTATACGAAATGAAATTGATCCTTATATAATGACTAGGAATAGGAGTAAAAACTATGACAAAAAATATGTGGCTTACTGTAAATCGTAGTTGTAATTTTAGATGTCCTTGGTGTTATGCTAAGAGTACCGAATATAAAAAAAGATGACATGCCCTTAGAGTTAGCACAAAAACTAGTAGATATAGGCAAAAGTATAGGGTAAAAGGTATATTTTAATAGGTGGAGAACCTACATATTACCCAGACATTTTAGAATTAGTTGATTATATAAATAGTAAAAATTTAAGAATAACATTAGTAACTAATGGCTATTTATTTTGTAAAGATGAATTTTTAGACAAATTGAGAAACAAGATATATGCAATTAACTTTTCTATTAAAGCGCATGACTTTAATCACTATAAAAACTTAACTGGAATAGACGCATTTACAAAAATTAAAAGATCAATTTCAAATTTATCAAAAGTGGATAATATTAATATCTCATATTCAACAGTGGTATCAAAATATACGATAAACTTTTTAGAAGATTTTGCGCATTTAGTGGCCGATTTGGATAAGAAACACACCTTAAACTACGTATTTTGTGGTCCTAACTTGATGATACTGGTAATATTAATTGTGCATTTATGCCCAGTTTTAAAGACTTGATCCAAGCCTTCGTTGGTAAATTTGAAAAGTTAGATAAAATTTTGAATGGCAAAGCGACGTTTACACAATCTTTGCCTACTTGTTTATGGCCTTCTGCCTTTTATAAAAGAATGATAGAACAAGATAAAATAAATTTTGGATGTCATCTATATTCTAAAGGACTGATATTTGATACGAATGGCCAACTTATTCCTTGTAATGCTCTCCGCACATTGCCCGATTGGAAAGTTTGGGCAAGATTTTAATAATGATATTGAATTGATGGAATTTTGGAATAGTGAAGATATAGAAAATCTGTATCGGAGTTTTCGTAGTTATCCTATGGATAAATGTAAATCATGCGCAGATTATTTAAAATGTGCAGGTGGATGTGGACTGAATCGGTTTTTAATCTCTGAAACTATATTTCATCAAAGTAAAGTAAGGTGATAAGCTTTTGTTATATCATTTTTGTGATGATTATAGTGAAGCTAGAAATAAAATAAAAAAGCACAAAGTGATTTTTTTTAATATTTTTGACACTTTATTAATGTTTCCATATGCTATAGAGCAAGAGATTTGTTTACACATATAAAAATACTAAAAAACGAAGTAAATATAAGAGAATTTAAATATTCGGTTCTTCAACCTCGTTCAGAGTGTATTCAATTGTTTAACTATGCAAAAAGTTTAAGAAAAACAATAATTTTAGTGTGCGAAAAAAATTTTTATTTTGGTAAATTACCTAATTTATTAGAAAAGAAGGGTTTCAACGGTTGGAAAGCAATCTATATACTCAATACAGCAAATAATAAATTTTTCAAACAATTGAATTCGAGCTTTAAAAAAATTTTCTTCATAGGAAATTACTCAAATTTTACAATTAGAAAAAACTTTGATTGTTTTCATATATCACCATATTTAGATAGTTTACTGGCAAAAGAACCCAAATGTAGAAAGTATTATACAGAAAACAAAGATGATATAACAGCTTCCGTTTTTTTAGGATTGATGTCGTTAAACGTTTTACAACACAATAATAGTTATTGGTATAACTTCGGGTATATTTTTATGCTGCACCGATACTTTATTCATATGTCAAATGGCTTGTAAAGGAGTTTAAAAAAGATAATATAAAAGAAACATTATTTGTGTCACGTGATGGCTATATCTTAAGGAAACTTTTTGATTTAGTTAAAACGGATTCGGGGATAAAATCGCATTATGTTTATGCGTCTAGAAAGTTATTAAAAAAATATACAAATTGTTCAAAAGAAAATGAAAATGCTTTTCGTGCTTACATTGAATCATTAAATCTAAGTTCTAATAATGTTGCTTGTGTAGATTCTATAACATTTAAGCATTCTTGTTTTAGTTTATTAAAGTATTATTTACCAAACAAGAATTTAATTGGTTATTATTATACTGTGTGTAAAGAAGCTTTTGATAAAAATAATCTTATGCGTGTTTTTGAGGAGCAAATCATTAAAAAAGTATTTAATTGGAATATTGTTGAATTTTTCATGACGGCTCCTACTCCCAGTATCAAATATATAAATGATAATAAACCTGTGTATGAGCATATAAATAAATACGAAATGCAAAGAATAAATGCTGTTAAATCAATGGAAAAAGGTATTATTGATTTTTCTTTAAGATCAGAAAAATTTTTTAAAAATATCGATTTGCCAATAGAACCAAATCAAACGGTAAACTTAATAAATATTTTATATGGTACATTATCTGGAAGGGATAAAAAGTATATGTCTAAGATAAAACATTCAGAAAATGATGATGGAAAGTATGAAAAACTATTTGATGATAAATGGCATCCACGGTATTAATTAAATTAAAAATGAGAGGAAATAATTATGTATAAGAAAATACCAGTCGTGTTGTTATCTATTGCGATGTCTTTAGAATGCACAATTTCTTCCGCATTCGCATGCGATTTGCCTAAATTTAATGGATATAATGGAGAAGAAGTGCATTTATTTATCCTTTGGGAAAATGCTTTAAAAAATAAAGTAAATTGTAAAAAAATAGAAAGAGACGTTGAACAAAATTTTGAAATATTAGACAAATATAAAATAACTTGGAGCAAAGACAAAATCGAAAACAATCTAAGAAGGCTTTACAACCAAGGTGAAAACTTTGCAAAACAACAAGCTATCCAAAAAGGGTGCAACAAGTTTTTATTAATAATTGTGAATGTCAAAAATCCAAAGTATGAGAAAAGAAAACTTTTTGATGGCTCTGAAGAAATTGTATGCACAAATGTTTTTGATAAAAAATATTGGTATAGAAAAACATATTTAAAAGGGGTATACTCTACAATTCACTCAACTGTTACAAGCTATGAGGCAGATCATGATTTGACTTTGTTATTAGGACGATCAGCGGAAGATTTTAAAGCAACCCATAACGGTATTTGGAATGGAAAAACAATAGAGTTAAATCAAGATTTATTTGGAGCGTCTGGATGGAGTAATTTAAATGATCTATTTTATGCATTAAATTACTGTAGCAATTATGTTGTGTTAAAAAATTGCAATGAAAAAAGGATACTTTCTGGTTTTACGGACATAGATTTATTATGTGATTCTTTAAGAGAGACAGCCTATGCCGCAAATGCTGTGAAATTTGTAGGAAAGAACCACTTATCTTACTATAAGATAAAAGTAGAAATACATATTTACTATTTGACATTAAACATCCCGAACATGACTATTTCTTTGAAAACGGCCATGTAAAACAAGAAGATCTTTTAAGGCAAACATCTAAATAAAAAAATATTTAATGGGACTACTTTTGTTTTGAATGATTACGAATATTATTTTATTTCCATGATAAATAGTTTTAAAGAATTTTTAAAATTCCAAAATATATTGAATAAGTATAAGAAAAACTAACATTTATAGAAAATTGAATTTGTATTTTTAGTTGGTGTTTACCAGTATGAAATAAATTTGGATTTCAGCACTAAGGCATAGATTTTTGGGGTAAAAACCCAGGGGAAAATTAAAAAACCTAAAACGTCGACAAAGCTCGACAAAAACGGGGGCGTTGAGAAACCA
>CBCPNC010000028.1:0-12471 GCA_965120425.1 uncultured Opitutia bacterium | reverse complement strand
TTTGTAAATCTATGTGATATTTTTTGTCAGTAGTCGAACATAAATAAGAAATTACTTTATATATTATATTATCTTTTAATAATTTTTTGTCATTACAATTGAAAGACCATTTATCAGTCTCAGTAATCGTAATAGTGTCGTAAATATTGATAGGTAGTACAAGAGATAATAATTTATGATATTTACCAACGTGTTGATTTATAACTGCTAGAGAAAGATTAATTTTTGCATTAGATAATATCACGAATTATTTTCGTCTAGAATTTGTGGATAAAATCAAGAAGTTTTTATTCCTAGTTGACTGTTTGTATATTTTGTGCATCTTGCAGGTAACTATATGCAGTATAAAAGGGTTATTTTAAAATTCAGCGGAGAAGTTTTAAAAATATCTGATCAAAAAGGAGTAATAGATTACAAAGTTGTTAAGAAACTTTGTGAAACGATCTCTAACTTACATAAAAATGGAATAGAAATTGGTGTTGTACTTGGTGGTGGCAATATTTTTCGTGGATTACAAGCTACACAATTAGACAAATATGATCGCGTAACAGGGGATTATATGGGAATGTTAGCAACGGTAATTAATTGTTTGGCGATTAAAGATTGTTTAGATAAATTAAATATTCCTGTTACTCTTTATTCTTCTTTAACTATGCCAGATGTATGTGAAAAATATACGGTCAGAGAAGCTTTGGGTGATTTAGCCAAAGGTAAGGTATTATTATTAGCGGGTGGAACAGGTAGTGCATTTTTTTCAACAGACAGTGCAGCTGCATTAAGAGCGAGTGAACTTCAGGCAGATGTTGTATTAAAAGCAACTAGGGTCGATGGAATATATAATAAAGATCCAGAAAAATATCCAGAAGCTAAGAAGTTTGATAAAATTTCTTTCGCAGATGTCATAAATAAACACTTGAACGTTATGGATGCAACAGCATTTACATTGTGTATGGATAATGATATTCCAATCTTAGTCATAAAAGTATTAAAGAATGATATGTCTAATATTGAGTTAGCTTTGACTCATGAAGGAGTTGGAAGTTTAGTTTGTAATTTTTGATTTGTGTAGAATATGATAAATATAAGTAATACATTGAGCGAGACAAAAAAATTAATGTCTAAGGCCGTTGAACATACATTAAAGGAATTTAATTCCCTACATACTGGAAAAGCGTCGGCAAGTATGGTTGAAGGTATATTAGTTGAATTATATGGTTCGCAAATGAGGATTCGTGATATAGCTGCAATTACTACACCAGATTCACGTACAATACAAATTCAACCATGGGATAAATCTAGTCTGAAACCAATCGAAAAAGGAATTATTGCGTCAAATACTGGTTTAAACCCAGTGGTAGATGGCATGGTTATTCGATGTAATGTTCCAGAGATGAGTAGAGAACGACGACAAGAATTGTCCAAAGTTGCAAGTACTATGGCAGAAGATGGAAAAATTAATGTTCGCGGTGTGCGTAGAGATATGCTTGATGTTTTAAAAAAAGCTCAAAAGGCGAGTCAAATTACAGAAGATGAGCTGAAAAAAGCGGAAAAAGATGTACAGAAATTGACCGATTCTGCAGTGGATGACATAGATAAAGCACTTAGTGCAAAAATTTCAGATTTGATGAAAGTATGAATATTCAATCATTTTTAGCGCAGTATGTTAAGTTTAAAAGTGTATCATGCGAGGATTGTTGTCTTCATGAAATGAAACTTACTAGAGAATTTTTGAGTAACTTTTTACATGAAATTGGACTAAATGTTCAGGAAATTACAACGGAAAAACACAACATTCTATTAGCTAAAAATGTACATAAAAATAATCGAAAAACAATACTCTTTTACGGACATTATGATGTCCAACCTGCGGAAGAAAAAAATTGGAACACAGATCCATTTGTTTTAACGGAACATAATGGACGTCTATATGCTCGTGGAGCTTCAGATAATAAGGGTGGAAATACTACTTTTCTTGCGGCTTTACATGACATTATGTCAGAAAATTCGGATTTTCCTTTAAACATTATTGTGGTACTTGATGGTGAAGAAGAAATTGGCAGCCCAAGTATGGTAAAGTTTTTACGCGATTATCGTGATGAATTGCACGCTGATTTTGCAATTATTGCTGACACTTGGAGTATAGACGATGAAAATATTGTAATAACTACTGGATTACGTGGATTAGTTGGGTTTGAATTAAAATTGTGTTCAGCAGCATGTGATTTGCATTCCGGTTACGGAGGTACTATAATTAATCCGATACGAGAATTAATTAAACTTTGTAACAGTTTTTATACATCTGAAGGGCTAGTTAATATTGATGGGTTTTATGATGACGTCGTTAAACCATTAGATTTTGAACTATCTCAAATTCGGAAATTACCGTTTACCGATTTAGAACTATTACCTACATTAGGTGCTAAAAAGCTTTCTAGTGATAATGATCAATTTTCTGCGATAAATAATATGCGTTTTTATCCAACATTAGAATTAAATGGTATAACTGGTGGATATCAAGGGAATGGATTAAAAACTATTATTCCAAATGAAGCTTCTGTTAAGGTAACTTGTCGATTAGTTAATAATCAAAATGCAAATAAAATTAAGTTGGTTTTAGAAAAAGCCATAAGTGAACGAATAGATAAAAATGTTAAGTTTTTTTTAAGTTTTGAAACAGCATCAAATCCATATAATTTGTTAGATAACAAAGATTGTTTTGATACCGGTACAGCTATTGGGCATGCAATTGATGTTGCTAAAGGTGAAATTAACAATGTTTTTGGGAAAGAGCCACTGTTCTTACGTGATGGAGGAACTATCGCCTTGGTAAGGTTATTAAAAGATATATTATCATTAGATTCGATATTGATTGGGTTTTCTTCAAGTGAAGATCGTATACATGATGCAAATGAAAGCATATCGATTAATATGCTAAACAAGGGATATGAGTTTTTTAAGTCATTTATTCTTAAAATGTCTCTACAATAAAATTAAAAATACATGGACCTTATCAAACTTTATAAAAAGAGTACGATTAGGGTAGGGGCTATTCAACTTATTGTTGTTCTTGTATTTTTGTATTTAATTTTAGGGGCATTTTATCGGCAGATTATACAACATAAACATTTTTTGCAAAAAGAGCATCAACAATCGACACGACGTATTGTTATGCCAGCAGTTAGAGGGAAGATTTATGATAGAAATGGAGAACTATTAGTTGATAATCGACCAATTTTTTTGTTAGAGCTACATTTATCAGATTTAAAATCGAAATTTCGTGAAGAATATTTAAAGCGTGTTAAGTTTTATGTTAAACGAAATGAATCATTTAATAGAAGCTTATTATATACAAAAGTTCGGGAAGATGTTGTTAATGATATTTTAAAACCTATTGGGGAATTGTTAAATCGAAAATTATTTTTGTCTGGTCAGGTAATTAATAGACATTTGAATCAGAGATCTCTATTACCATTTGTATTAATTAATGAGTTAACGTTGGAAGAATATGATAAATTAATTAATTATTTACCTGTTAATTCTCCTGTAAATATTCGTGCAAGTTCAACGCGTTATTACCCAAATGGTAGGTTAGCTTGTCATGTATTAGGATATACTGTTTTAGAGGATAGTAAACTTCAGTATGATGATCATATTCAGACATTTAGTATTAGGCAACAAAATGGTAAAAGCGGAGTAGAAAAATCAGCTAATGATATCTTAAAAGGGGAAAATGGAATGGAAATGTGGTTAGTTGCTCCCTCTGGTGAAAAACGTAATTTAGAAAAAAAAATAGAGACCAAGAATGGTAAAAATATAACTTTATCGATCGATAAAAATCTTCAATCCTTCGCAGAAAACGCATTAAAGTGGTATACTGGTGCAGCAGTCGCTATGGATACAAGAACGGGAGAAGTTTTATTAATGGCAAGTTCTCCAAATTATGATCCAAATTTATTGTATCCAACAATATCGCAACCAATTTTTAACGAAATTAGTAATCGTTCTGCATGGTTGAATCAAGCAATACAATGCGTTTTCCCACCAGGGTCGGTTTTTAAGGTATTATCTGCTGTAGCATTTCTTAAGTCTCCAGAATTTGATCCTAGTGAAAAAATAATATGTACGGGACGGTACTTTAACGGTAGACGAAAATTGAGGTGTAACAACCATCCTCATGGTGAAGAAATTGATTTACATTTAGCTTTAGGTAAGAGTTGTAATGTTTACATATTTGATAGAGCATCTAAAATTGGTGGACAACGTATTTCTGAAGAAGCTAAACGCTATGGACTTAATCGTAAAACTATGATAGAGCTTCCATTTGAAAGCAATGGGATGATCATTCCAGATGCGGTCTGGAAAAAGCAAAATAATCTTGCAGGATGGTGTAAGGGAGATACTTTAAATTTGTCTATTGGTCAGGGATATGTGTTAACTACACCATTGAATATTTGCAGTTTTACTGCTTCATTAGCTAAAAATAGGTTAGTGACTAAACCAACGATATTTAAATCTGATAAGACTATTAATGAACAAGATTCTGAATATCTTCCAAGGGAAGTTTATCAATATGTTATAGATGCAATGACAGATTGTGTGAAATTTTATACTGGTAAACGTGCTAAAATAGATGGCATTGAAATTGCAGGCAAAACAGGATCTGCACAGTTTAAGGAAAATGGTAAAAAGAGAAATATTGCATGGTTTACCTGTTTTGCTCCAGTTGAAAATCCGGAAATTGCAGTTACCGTAATGATTCGTGAAGATCGTGACGGACTTAATTATCACGGGGGTTCACAGGCAGCTCCAGTTGCTTGTAAAATATTAAAAAAATATTTTAATCTAGATTAGTTTGAGTGGTGTAAATTTGTTTTGGTTGAGTATCGATAAAATATGGGGTATTAATTGGGGATAATGATGCTTCAATTTTTTCAAACTTTTTAGCTTGTGGCAGTAAACGTGTTTCAAATGATGCGCAGGCGTCATTATATGCCTTTACACTGGTTGATAAAGATTTTCCGACTTTTTCTAGATGATCTAAAAATATCTTCATGCGTTTATAGAGTTCATGGCCAATTTTGGCGATATTTTTAGCTTCATCCGCGATATCATCTTGTTTCCATCCATATGCTACAGCTTTTAATAAAGCAATTAATGTCGTAGGAGTTGCTGGAATTACACGGTTTGATACTCCAAATTCAATTAAATTTGGATCTTCTTTGAGTGCATCACTGAAGAAATTTTCCCCTGGAAGAAATAATACTACAAATTCTGGTGACGATTGAAATTGTTCCCAATAATTTTTAGCGCCCAATCGCTCTATGTGCTTGCGGATATTTGCTGCATAAAGTTTTAATATTTTAGAACGTTCTTGTTCGTTATTACTTTGCAAAGCATCTAAATAAAATGATAAAGGTGCTTTGGAGTCTACAATAATTGTTCGATTATTCGGAAGATGGATAATCATATCTGGCCTAAGATTCTGTCCATCACTCGATACAACATTTTTTTGTTCATCAAAATCGACATGTTCTGTCATGCCAGATAATTCTACGGTGCGTTTAAGCTGTATTTCACCCCACCTCCCTCGTACTTCAGGTTTTCTGAGTGCATTAACTAAGTCTGCAGTTTCTGTTTTTAATGCTGTATTTATCTGGTTAATTAACTTTAATTGTTCACTTAATTCAGCATAAGATGTTAATCGTTGATGTTCAATTTTTTCGATTTTTTCGTTGAAATTTTTTAATGTTTCATGAATGGGCTTTGTAACTGTATTAAATTCAGACTCTGCTTCTTTTGTTATTGTAGAAAATGCATTTTTCGCAAGTAGAATAAATGATTCATTGTTATTTTTTAATGCATTAGCTGATAAATCATTAAAATTTTCACGTAAACGTTCTTCTGCTGATTCTAAAAGCGTAATTTTTTCTTTAAAAGCTTGTTCGGATAATTCTTGTTTTTCTTTTTCGTTCTTTAAGAGGATTTCAGATTTAATGAAATTTGCTTTTAAATTTGAATACCTAACATATAGACCTGCCAAGGTTAGTATTAAGAATATTAAAATACAATGCTCTATCATGTTCTTTGTTTATTGTAGAAATACAATACGTCAAATAAATCACAAATAAGATCAATAGCAATAAGGAAACGTTCACGTCGATTTTTGTTTAGAAATGCAATATTTTCATAGTAAAAAATGCTAGACATCCCTAATTCTAGTATACCATTAGTGAACTTATGTGAAAATAAGGTATCAAATTTTTCACAAATTTCTTCATATTGAAATACGTATTCAGCAAATTTAAAGTCATTAGATTGAAAAGCAATTTTTCTGTCTAAAATAGGATCATGAGATAAGATAATTTTTTTCCCTAGTATCTTTAGTAACGAATATCCTAGCCGTTTTTTAGTGGCTAGAAAGTGTACATTGTTCGGAGTCTTTAGTGTCACTTGAGCAACTAATCTTTTTTGAAACTTAGAAGACGTAGTAAAAAAAATATCAAAATTTTTACCTATAATATTCCCTCTTAAAAATCCTTTTCTTCCCTCATTCGGCAACAGAGTATAACATTTTTTTTGTTCTAATTTTAAATTCAGAAGACGAGCGAATTTTTTCATATCTATCAGTATTCCAAATATTCTAAACCATTCATATATGGAATTAATATTTCTGGAATTTTTACTCGATTGTCAGCTGATAAATTATTTTCTAAAATTGCAGCTAATATACGTGGTATGGCTAATCCAGAACCATTTAGTGTGTGAACAAATTGTGTTTTTCCATCTGATTTTCTAAATTTTATATTACCTCTACGTGCCTGAAAATCGGTAAAATTACTGCAACTAGATACTTCTAACCATCGCTTTTGACCACCAGCCCATACTTCTAGATCATACTGCTTAGAGTGCGGAAATCCGATATCTCCCGTACAAATTAACAATACACGATATGGAATTTCTAATTTTTGTAGAATAACTTCAGCATTATTTCGCAACTTTTCTAATTCTTCAAATGAAGAATCAGGATGTGCCCATTTAACTAACTCTACTTTATCAAACTGATGTAGTCGATTTAATCCTCGAACATCTTTCCCCCAACTGCCAGCTTCGCGGCGGAAACATGGTGTGTAGGCACATCTATATATAGGTAGATCTTTTTCTTCGATTATTTCATCACGAAAAAAGTTTGTCACTGGTACTTCTGCAGTTGGTATGCAATAAAAATCATCTTGAGAATCATGGTACATTTGTGATTCTTTATCAGGTAATTGACCAGTTGCAGTTGCACTAGCAGCATTTACTAAGATTGGTGTGGAAAATTCTATATAACCATTATTTCTAGCTTCATTTAAAAAAAACATTATTAATGCTCGGATTAACCTGGACATATCTCCAATGTAAAATGGAAATCCTGCACCAGTGACTTTTGCACCACGGGAAAAATCAATAGCTCTATTAAACCAAGGAATATCATAATGAGGAATGGCAAATGAAGATATTTTATCAAAGTTATCACTTTTATATATTTCTACGTTGTCTTTGTCATTTTTTCCCAATGGAACTGACTCGTGTGGTAAGTTCGGAATACTTAAATAGAGTTCATTCCAGATAACATTAATCTCTTTTACTTCGTTTTCTAAGTTTTTTGTCTTGTTGGACAATTCTTTTAGTTTAGAAACCTCTAATTGAAATTCTTTAGAACTTTTATCGAGGGATGATATGGCATCATTTTTAGATTTTTGTTCTGACCGCAAGTATTCGTATTCAGATATTATTGCTCGCCGTTTAGTGTCTACTTTAATAAATTCATCAATGTCTATTGAGAATTTTTTCTTAGATATTGCTGATTTGACGAAGTCAATATTTTCTCTGAGAAATTTTAAATCCAACATGCGCTATAGGTTGAATAATTGAAAAATTTTAGCAATATCAAAAGATCATCATTTTGATGAACACTCATTCCCTTTAGCAATAGATTTGGCTAAAATATATCTTTGCCTAAAATAATCACTTAATTTATTTTGTATGTGTAATATGTTAATAACATCTTTTGTAGAGAATGTGGGAACTAGCGTATTGATTACTGTTAAATAATCTAATTGTGATAAATCTGTCATGATTTTTTCAGCAGTTTCGGCATCTTTTGTACGTTCCTCTTTTTTTGCATTTAAGATAGCTTCCCAAGCGCGCACAAGTTCGACATTATTATCTATAAAAGCAAGTTTTATTAATGTCCCTGAGATGGCGAATACTGGATCCGTCCACTCATCATGAGATACAAATGTTGCAGCAGATTTATAAGGATTCACAGTTGGATCTACACGATATTGCTCAAATTCTTTATTGTATATAGTTTTTAAAATTGGGGTACGTCTCATTGTTGTTCTTATGGGACCACCAGGTGTATTTGTTTTGAAATCTAGTAATTTTTGCCCTTCAGACAATATATATTCAATAAATATCTTAGCTAAATCTGGCCTTTTAGCTCCTCTAAACACAGCGATGGGATCAGGTGATGGAGCACCTCCACCTTGGGGAAAAATAAATTTAAAGCGCTTACTATCATCATGTTCATCTTGACCATCGTCCCCCGCACCAGGAAAAATTATTTTAAATCGTTTACTTCCACTACGTTCTTCAAGATGTTTTATTTCTGCGAATCCATAAAAGTCTACTGCAATCCCAGCTAAACAATTTCCAGAAGCTACATCAATGATTGGTTTAGTTGCTGATTCAGTGAAATATCGTCCATTAGCAGCGATCTTTTGAATTATTTTCAATCCTTCTAACCAGCCATCAGATACAGCCTGAATTTCATCCTCTTTACTTAAAGTTTTTACATGTTTTTGAGAACACATGTCATTGTAAGCAATTTGCATTTGTTGTTGTATTAACATACTGAATGCTTTGAGCATGGAGCTACTTTTAGTGGGATCAACTACTGCCAATTTCCTGAAATATTCTGGAGTAGCAAGGTCAGACCATACTATTGGTGGATGCGTAATGCCATCGGATATGAGAGCATCTTTATTATAAATTATTCCAAAGGCAGATAAAGAAGCTCCAAACCATTTCCCTTGTGCGTCCCATAACCTGCAACCAGCGAAAAATTCTGGAATTGTATCGTCTGAAAACATTTCAGGATGTTCATATAAAATATTACATGGGACAATATTTCCTTTATTACTCTGAAGAATAAATTCATAAAATCCTCCACCAAATAATAAATCAATGCCACAGCCAATATTAGAATTAATAAACTCTTTTGTTATATCATTTAACAAACATTCTGATTGATCGAGATGGTTGACATTTCGATTAGCAAATGCAGTGGCATGATCGTTAGACCAAGGTTTTTTTAAAGTATGTATCCAATAATCCCTAAAATTATTAGAAAACATTGATTCTATATATCGAGCTGTTTCTTGTCCGCCGCCTTGGTAGCGCCAGTCAATATTTATTTCTTTGCCTGTTTTTGCCTTATACCATTTTTTAAATCCAGTTGTGTATTCGTATCGCAAAGATTCATTATGTGGAGTAAGGATAACTAATGTATCAGTATCATTGTTTAAAAATACACTCTCTCCTTTTTCGCGTAAAATAAATGGTGTAGTAATTATTATAATTAATATACCTAAAATAAAACACTTATGAATTCTTGAGCTTATCATTTTTATTTACTAAGTATTACTACATCATTGCTAGATACATATGCATAAATTTCAGAAATTTGTTGTAAGCGTTCAAAGCTAGAAGGGTTGAGTTCTGATATTCTGATTGTTACACCATTTTTTTCAAAATCGTAATGTGCGACTTCACCAAAATAAGTAATGTTTCCTATTGTTCCATTAATACAATTTTCATTTTTGGGTAGACTACTTAATTTTAAACATTCTGGACGAATAGATAAAAAGACTTTTTTACCTGGGCAGATATCAGAAATCCTTGAAGAAATTATACCGCGAAAATTTCCTATTTTTGTACGAACTATTGCTTCTCCAGCACCCACACGAGTTACGACACCATCTATAATATTTGTGTCACCAATAAATTGAGCAACAAATTTAGTTTTGGGACGTCTATAAAGCTCAATGGCTGATCCAATTTGTTCTATACTTCCACGAGAAAATACTGCAATTTTGTCAGCGATGGATAATGCTTCCTTTTGATCATGTGTAACATAAACAGTTGTCAGTTTGTGTTCTTTGCATATTGATCGAATTTCACAACGCATAGCATTGCGCAATTGTGCATCTAAATTTGATAATGGTTCATCTAATAACAAACAGCGAGGTTTAATGATTAAGGCCCTAGCCAATGCGACTCTTTGTTGTTGTCCCCCTGATAATTCGTTCGGTTTTCTGTCAGCATAATTTTCCAAACGGACCTTAGATAACATTTCCATTACGATATTTTTTATTTTAACTTTGGGGATTTTTTTTTGTTCAAGCCCAAATGCAACATTTTGTGCAACTGTCATGTGTGGCCATAATGCATAGCTTTGAAAAACCATCCCTGCTTGACGTTTATGAGGAGGCAACTTAATAACATTGCGTCCAGCAAATAATATTTTACCACTATCAGGAGTATAAAACCCAGCAATAGATCGCAATAATGTTGTTTTTCCACAGCCACTTGGGCCTAGCAAAAAAAATAAATCGCCCTTGTGAATAGTTAAACTTATATTGTTTAATGCCGTAACATTACCGAAGGTTTTTACTAAATTTTCGATTTTAATATCGATCATCGATAATGACGTGTGATGTAATTATTAAGAATATTGTCAAAATTTTTTTTAGTAATTTTCATTCAAAAAAAAAGACGTGTTAAAAATTTAACACGCCTTTTGAATATTTATATGTAAAAATTTTACTCTAAAACAGTAGAAGCTACATCTATACGTTGATCTACAGATTTATTGCGTCCGTTCTCTAATTTAGTTTTATCAATTAGTTGTCTATCTAATTTTTCTATCATCAAATCAATTGATTTATATAAATCATCACTTGCAGCATGTGCTACTAAATTCGGGCCACCAATTTCTACTTCTCCGTGGGCTATAAATTCACTACTTTTAGATTTATTTGAATTATATTCCAGATTAACATTTATTCGAATAATTTTCCCATTATGGTTAAATAGTTTCTGAGTCTTATTATTGACTATTGATTTTAATGAATCGGTTAAATCAACATGTACTCCTGATATAGATACTTCTCTGTTACTCATTTTTACTTAACCTCCTTCTATTAGACTGTCTTTAACAATAAAAATTTCAGCTTATTAGGCAATGATTTATTGAGAAAATAATAAATTTCTTGAAATGGGGAAATTTTTATACAAGTTGCCAACTGACAGGAGAAGTGGCAGAGTGGACGAATGCATTCGACTCGAAATCGAAAGTACTGCAAAGCGGTACCGGGGGTTCAAATCCCTCCTTCTCCGCCATATTGTAATTGTGATTTAATAGATGTTGATATCGAGTAAAAGCTTAATTGATTTTCTTATGAGATTTTGAACTGGATTAAAGTTGATTATATGTTCTTTTAACGCGGTTTTTTGCAATATTTAAAATAAAGAGATTTTTGATATTTTTAATATTAAAGACAATTTTAGTTCTGTTCTCTAATCTTAAACATGTTATCCAAAACGGGTTTGTTGTATTGAATTAATTAAATGATAATCTTTTTTCATGGTTGTATTGAAATCTAATAAAAAATTGAATTAAGGTGAAATTTTATATATTTTTTTTAGTTAAAAGACTCCTGCCATAACCCTAATATAAAAAAATTTACTTTATGTAAAATCTACTTACATGAAATCTACACATAAAATATTTTCTAATGTTCTCGTAAAATAAGTTACAATATTGCTTGTTGGGTTATATTGACGTTAAGTACAACATTTTTAAACACACAAAAATCAGAAGGTAGTAAATTTGATAGATAATTTTAATGTTAGACAATTTTGTTTCTAACAATTTGTTATCTAACAAATTCAATAAAAATAGGTAATAACCTACATTTTGCATAAAAATGTTGTTATACTTTTTTTTCTAAACATAGAAATTCCCCTTTTTCTATTACCTGACGGTTATTTAAATTTTGATTTAAATAATTTAGTATTTCAATTTTCCGTTTCGATAAATTTTCCCCTTGTAATGATTGGTCAGGATTTACGATTTGCAAGAATTGATCTATTTTAATTTTGTTACCTGGAGCTTCATACAAAGCAGAACTTACTTTAAGAGTGAGTTGCGCTATTTGTTTTTGTTGTTCTGCTATTTGTTTTGCTATTTCAACTTGTTGTGCATACCATAAACGTTCAGTTTCTTCCGAATTTATATCACATTTATTAATTATGTTATTCATATATAATTCCTTTACAGTTTTACTTAAAAGTTCTTTTACATTTTCTTCTGTTGCTACACTGCTAACAACAAATGATTGTAATAACTCAAATTGTTCTACA
>CBCPNC010000027.1:0-8796 GCA_965120425.1 uncultured Opitutia bacterium | reverse complement strand
GAATGCTTAATCCTATTAAACTTAGCAAAGTAATAATGATTATACTTAAGAATGTTGCATTGGATAATATATTAAATAATAAATTCATGTATTACAAAAGTAATACATGATTTTTGTATACACAACTTAAATTTTCTTCAAAAAGAACGATTTTACTTGAGAAAAATAATACTATTTGTTTCAATTCAAAATAGTTTTAAAAAGGTAAAAAATGACTTTAAGAGTAGGAATAAATGGTTTTGGAAGAATTGGTCGCTTAGTATTTCGTGCTATTGTTGATAGTGGTAAACTTGGTAATGGCATAGAAGTTGTAGCAGTAAATGACCTTGTGCCAGCAGATAATTTGGCTTATTTAGTAAAATATGATTCTACGCAAGGTAAATTTAATGGTGAAGTTTATGCTGACGGCGCAGAAACTTTAGTAGTTAATGGTCACCGTATTCGCTGTTTGGCAATAAAAGATGGTCCGGCAGCATTACCATGGAAAGATCTTGGTGTTGATATCGTAGTGGAATCAACAGGGCTATTTACGCAAGATGAAAAAGCTGAAGGACATTTACAAGCGGGTGCTAAGAAAGTTATAATTTCAGCGCCAGGGAAAGGAGAGCGTGTAAAAACAGTAGTTATAGGAGTAAATGATGATACTTTAACAAGTGCAGATAATATCGTATCTAATGCATCATGTACTACTAATTGTTTAGCCCCTATAACGAAAGTTGTCCTCGATAATTTTGGTATAATTGAAGGATTAATGACTACAATACACAGTTATACTGCTACACAGAAAACGGTAGATGGCCCATCTGTTAAAGATTGGAAAGGTGGACGTAGTGCAGCAACGAATATTATCCCTTCTACAACTGGTGCAGCTAGGGCAGTTGGATTAGTATTGCCAGCAGTAAAAGGGAAATTAACTGGTATGTCATTCCGTGTACCAACTCCAACAGTATCTGTTGTAGATCTTACTGTACGTACAGAAAAGAAAACTTCGTATGAAGAAATTTGTAACAAAATGAAAGAAGCTGCTAATGGCTACTTAAAGGGTATTTTGAAATATACAGAAGATGAGGTTGTTTCTAGTGACTTTGTTCACGAAAGTGCATCTTCAATATTTGACGTTGGTGCTGGTATTGCTCTTAATGATCAATTTTTTAAACTTGTTAGTTGGTATGACAATGAGTGGGGATACAGTTGTCGTTGTGTGCAATTAATTGAAAAATTGGCGAAATTTTGTTAATTTTGTTTAAACAAATTATTTACAATTGACTACTAGCGCGAGAAGCGCTAGTTAGTTTTTATGAGACGCTATATTATAGCATTGGTATTATTAATGTTGTCTTTTGGTTTTAGTATATTGAAGGCGGACGACATTATAGATAATAGTTTTATTACGCTTGGTAAGCGTGTAGAAAAAAAGAATACGTGCTATGAATTTGATTCAGTAGGTGGGGTTCGCTTTATTCATGATAAAATTTATGATAAAAATGATTCAAAAGATTTAGGATACAATCGTAGAAAAACAGAAAGTATTACAGGTTTGTGGACAGAATTGAAATTTAATAAGATTACACTAGGTGTACAGTTAGCGTATACTTACGATACTTACAAGTATGATCGTGCAGACGGTGGAAAGAGGGCTTATGCTCGTTATCATGGATATTCAGTTGATTCTATAATTGAAGCACGTTGTGTGCCACTTAAGTTTAAGTGGATAAAGATATCTCCAGTGACTGAATTATCATATGAATACACTCATGAGCGAGCTTTTACTGAGAAATATATTAATAATTGTCGCCATTATGATGCAAACAATTCTAAAGTTTTAAGTATTGGTATAGGTACTTTTTTAGAACGTGATTTTAATATTTTGTCACATAAATGTTGGATATATTCTAAATTGTTATATTCTCATGTATTAGATGATTCAAATCCTGCTGTGAAATATACTGTAAATAATACTGAATCGATTGTTCATTCCAATTTTAGAAAAAAAGATGGTTTCAAAATGAATTTAGGAACTGCAGCTAATATTTTTTCAAAATGGGATATTGATATTAGTTACCAATTATTTACGGACGATAAACTTAGTGCGCACGCTGCAATATGGAAAGTTTGTTATAATTTTTAACATAAATTGATTGACCGATAATTTGTGTTGTTTAAGGATTTTATAAGAGTTTTTTTTGATTATTTAACATTTACTGATTTTTTTTGTGAAAAGAGACATAGAAACAATAAATAGTACGCGTTCTTTCGTATTGTATGAATTTGATACTGAAGAGGTTGCGTTGGAGAAAGAGAAAGTATTAAAGGAATACTGTGCCGAAACTAGCATTTCTGGTTTCCGTAAAGGGAAAGCTCCAAAAAACATTGTATTATCGAAATTTAGTTCAGATATTGAATCTCGTACAAAATCTATGTTTTTAAATAAGGCTTTTGAAGAAGCTGATAAAGCAAAACAAGAGTTGAATTTGCTGACAGTAGTAGATTTTGAAATTGAAAATAAAAATGAAAGGATTTTTTGTAAGTTAATTTATGATATTAAGCCGGATATAAAATTGCCGGATTATAAAAGTGTTACATTAACGCCGTTTTCTGACGATGTTACTGACGAGGAAATCGAGAGTGAGTTTTTGAAAGTAAAAAAACGTCATTCAACTTACAATCTTGTTGATAGAGAAATTGTAGCAGGGGATTATGTGAAAGTTTCTTATAATGGTTGCCTTGAAGACGGTTCTGAAATTTCCACTATTGTTCCAGATCATACAATCTGGGGAAAGCAAGTAGGAACTTGGGAAGAAGCAGGAAACAAGGACGTTGGTGGAGTGCAGTCTATTATTCAAGGTATTATTGGTCATAAAAAAGGAGATACAGGTAAAGTAGAAGAATTTTTTCCTGAAGATTTTAATATCCTTGTGTTGGCTGGAAAAAAAGCAGTATATACTTTTGAGATACTTGAAGTTAGAGAACGTGTTGATCCAGAAATAAATGAAGAATTCTTAAAGCAATATGAGGTTAATAGTGTTGATGAATTGAAGGAACATTTTAGGACTTATCTTTCCCGAAATAAACGTACTCAAGGACTTGTTAAACAACGAGATGAGATAGTAAATTTTTTGTCGAGTGCAGCGGAGTTTGAAATTCCAGAAAGTGTGTTGAAACGTGAAATTAAAATATTAATTCAGATGTTTGTTGATTCACAAGTTCGTAATGGAGCTTCGATAAAAGATTTAAAATCTCATATGGATGAACTTTCAGAAGGATTAAATCCAATGGCCGTTCAACGTGGGAAGGCTGGGCTTATGTTAGATAAGATCGCTGAAGAAGAGAAAATTGAAATTGAAAATAAAGATATTGAAGCGATGATTTGGCAGGATGCAATGTTCAAAAGAATCAATATTAATAATTATATTAATGATTTGAAAAAGGATCGTAATTTGTTGAACAATTTAAGAATGCGTGCGTTGAGAGGAAAAGTTTTGGATTTTATATTAAAAATTAATTCAAAAGAAATTTCTGATGAAAAAATAGATTCTGAAAAAGATCAAACTAAATAGAATAGTATTCGATTTATTTAATGTTCTCGTGTACAAAAGTATACGAGAATGTTTTTTTTAAATTATATCTTATTTTCTGCTTTTTTGTTCGCATTTTTTCAACAAATATTTTAAGGCCTTTTACAGGAAGAGGTTAGTTTAGAATTTTATTTTATATGAGTGAATTTAGCAATATGAATTTGAGAAACGACAATGATTATGATGCATCGAAAATTCAAAAATTAGAAGGATTGGAAGGTGTGCGAAAGCGCCCGGATATGTATATTGGTGATACCAATGAGCGGGGGTTACATCATTGTGTTTTTGAAATAGTAGATAATTCTATAGATGAGGCTTTGGCTGGATATTGTAAGGTAATAAAGGTTAGCTTACATATTAATGGATCCTGTTCTGTTGAAGATGATGGGAGAGGTATACCAGTTGATATCCATGAAAAATACAAAATTCCTGCTCTAGAACTAGTGATGACTAATTTGCACGCTGGTGGAAAATTTGGAAAGGGGGCTTATCAAGTTTCTGGTGGATTACACGGTGTGGGTGCTAAATGTGTTAATGCTGTTTCTGAGAAGTTTGATATCGAAGTCAGGCGTGCAGGGCATGTATATTACATGTCTTTTTCTCGTGGTAAAACAGTCGAGAAAATGAAAATAATAGGAGATAGTCAGAAAACTGGTACAAAAATTACCTTTTTGCCAGATCCTGAAATATTCCAATTAACACGTGAATTTAAATATGACATTTTAGCTAAACGTTTGCGTGAATTAGCATTCTTAAATCCTGGTGTACAAATAGAATTGTCAGATGAAAATATAAATAAATCTGAAGTTTTTAAATTTGATAATGGTATCCGAGAATTTGTATCTTTTTTAAATAAAGGGAAAACTGTCCTTCATGATAACATATTTTTTATTAATGGAGAAATTGCCAATGATCCTGCAAAACCAGAGGTAAAAGTTATTGTGGATATTGCTATGCAATATAACGATTCATATAATGAACAAATATACGCTTACGCTAATTCTATATTTAACATAGAAGGAGGTACTCATTTGTCCGGATTTAGGACAGCTCTTACACGTGCAATTAATGCTTATGCTAGATCAAATAACTTACTAAGGGATAAAGATCCTGCTTTAACAGGAGATGATGTTCGAGAAGGGTTAACAGCAGTTATTTCTGTTAAGGTTCCTGAACCACGTTTCGAAGGCCAAACTAAGACTAAGTTATCTAATGGTGAAGTTGATGGTATAGTTCAAAAAATTGTAGGGGATAATTTAAAATATATTTTTGAGACTAATCCTGTGGTTGCACGCAAAATTGTTGATAAATGTACTAATGCTGCACGTGCGCGTGAGGCTGCAAGAAAGGCACGTGAAACAGTTCGTAAAAGTGCAATGACAACGGGTGGGTTACCTGGAAAACTTGCAGATTGTTCAGAAAAAGACCCTGCTTTATGTGAATTGTTTATTGTAGAGGGTGACTCGGCGGGAGGATCGGCTAAACAAGGAAGAGATCGTAGATATCAAGCGATTTTGCCATTATTTGGGAAAATAATCAACGTAGAGAAAGCTCGTATTGATAAAGTGTTAAATAGTGAAGCAATTCGTATGATAATTACTGCTTGTGGAACTGGAATTGGGAGCTCTAACGACATTGGTGGTTTTGATGCTGATAAATGTCGATACCACAAGATTATTATAATGACAGATGCTGACGTTGATGGTTCCCACATTCAAACGTTACTTCTGACATTTTTCTTTCGTCAGATGCGTGAACTTATTGAGAGAGGATATATTTATATAGCGCAGCCGCCACTTTACAAAATAAAACGAAAAAAAAAGGAAATGTATATAGATAATGATAATGAACTTAATAAAATTCTATTAGAATTAGGATCAGAAGATGTGTCATTAGTGAGAGCAAGAGATGGGTATTTATTTAACAAAGAACAATTATCGGAAATAGTTAAAAATTTTTCTAAATTGGAAAGGCTAGGGCAGAGTGTGGTGAGACATAATTGTTCATTACCACTATACTTAGATCAACATGATCATGATAGTAAAAAATTACCGAAATATATTGTGCGTATTCGTACCGGAAACGTTGAAGAATTTGAGTTTCTAATGGACGAAGATTCTCGGGCAGAATTTTGTAAAGAACATAACATTGTAGATGATTCTGTGATTCATGATGTTTCAATTGATGGTCAGTTATTTAAACGTAGAATTTCATTTCATGAAATATATGAAGCTCCTCAATTAAGTGAAATATTGATCAAACTAGAGTCGTTGGGTATTGATATTTCGACATTTGAAACGACTGTTTCACCGCGTTACTTTTTGATAGAAGGGAATAATGGGAAAGAGAAATCAGAGTCTAAATTGGAGATGCATTCTGGTTTAGAAATGCTTTCGCAGGTTCGTGAATTTGGTAGAAGAGGATTAAGTATTCAACGGTATAAGGGGCTAGGAGAGATGAATCCTAAGCAGCTTGCTGAAACGACAATGGATAAAGATAAGCGTAAACTTGTTCAAGTAAATATTGCTGATGCTGCAGCTGCAGAAGCTACATTTTCTATGTTGATGGGAGAAGATGTTGCTATTAGGAGAGCATTTATTGAAGATAATGCGCTTAATGCTTTATATTTAGATATTTAAAGGTTTTGTAAAGATGTATACTGAAAGTGACAAAACAGAAGTAAATAGTATATCTGATGTTATGAAGTCGGCTTACATTGATTATTCGATGTCTGTTATTGTAAGTCGAGCATTACCCGATGTACGTGATGGATTAAAACCAGTACAACGTAGAATATTGTACGCTATGTTGCGCGAAGGATTACTTTATTCACGACCATTTGATAAATGTGCTGGTGTTGTGGGGGAAGTTTTGAAAAATTATCATCCGCATGGAGATTCATCCGTTTATGATACATTAGTACGTTTAGCTCAAGACTGGGTTATGCGGTATCCATTAATTTTTCCACAGGGGAATTTTGGGTCAATTGATGGCGATCCAGCTGCAGCGTACCGTTATACAGAGTGCAAGTTGCAAAGTGTTTCTGAGGATTTATTAAAAGATATTGATGAAGATACTGTTGATTTTGTTCCTAATTATAAAGAAAGTACAACAGAACCCAGTGTCCTACCTGCAGCATTACCTAATTTATTGATGAATGGTTCTACTGGTATTGCAGTGGGTATGACCACTAATATTCCTCCTCATAATTTAGGAGAACTAATTGATGCTGCTTGCAAAATTATAGATAATCCAGAAATTTCTGTAAATGAACTTTGTTACATTATTCGTGGTCCAGATTTTCCAACAGGTGGAGTAGTAATTGGTACAGAAAATATTAGACGTTATTTGAGTACAGGAAGAGGGATTATTAAAGTTCGTGGAGTTATTAATGTTGAAACATCGGAAAATGGGAAAGATCAAATAATTATTACTGAAATCCCATATGCTGTGAATCGGGCAATGTTAGTAACACGTATTGCGGAATTGGTCCATGAGAAAATTTTGGATGAAATTAGCGATCTTAGGGATGAATCTGATGAAAAAACACGCATAGTTATCGAACTTAAGCGAGACGCTGTGACACGTGTCGTTATCAATAAACTGTATAAGAATACTCAATTAGAATCTAGTTTTGGGGTTATTATGCTAGCTTTGCATCAACGCAGACCTAGACAAATGAACATTAAGGAACTTCTAGAATGTTATATTGATCATCGCCGTGAGGTTATTACTCGACGTACAAGCTTTAGATTAAAAAAAGCAGAGGCTCGTGCCCATATTTTGAGTGGTTTTAGGATTGCACTAGATAATTTAGATGAGGTTGTGCGAATTATTCGATCTGCAAATAATAAAGATGAAGCTAAAATTTCTCTTATAACTAACTTCCCATTAACTGATATACAAGCATTAGCAATTTTGGATCTGCGGTTGTATCAGTTAACTGGACTTGAACGAGATAAGATAGAATCAGAATATTCTGATTTGTTGACAACGATTGACAAATATAAAGAAATTCTGGGAAATGAGCATACTCTCTTAACTGTTGTTAAGGAAGAATTGCTTGTTTTGCGTGAAAAATATGCTTCTCCGAGACTTACTCATATTGAAGAAGATGCTGGAGAATTTCGTTTTGAAGATGTTATTGCTAATGAATGTTGTGTTTTAACAGTAACTAATAAAGGCTTTATAAAACGTACTTCAGTAAATTCTTATCGTTCTCAGAAACGAGGAGGGAAAGGAGTGATTGGAGCTGGGCAACATGATGAAGATTCTGTTGAACATTTGCTTACTGCCAATACCCATGATAATATTATGTTTGTTATGGACAGTGGACGTGTTTACGTAGAAAAAGTTTATGAAATTCCAGATGGTTCACGCATATCCAAAGGAAGGGCAATTGTAAATATTATTGATATGCGCCCTAATGAACGTATTGCAGCGATGATATGTTTTCAAAATTTTTCACCAGATAAATATTTAGTAATATGTACACGCAATGGCATTATAAAAAAGACGTGTCTAGAAGCTTACAAGAATGTCCGAAAAGGTGGTATTATAGGGATTCAAATCGATGAAAGTGATCATTTAATCGAAGCTGTTTTAACGAATGGAATGAACGAAATTATAATGACTACATCCAATGGTATGTCTATCCGTTTCCACGAAAGTGATCTAAGGGATCAGGGACGTTCAACCCGTGGTATGCGTGGCATATCTCTGAAATCAGGTGATAGTGTATGCAATATGACAATAGTAGATGATAATGCTACATTTTTGCTTGCTGCTGATAATGGTATGGGCAAACGTTCATTATTTAGTGAATATAGATTGCAAAAACGTGGAGGGTCAGGGGTTATTGCCATGAAGTTACGTAAAGGTGGTAAACTTATAGGGGCATTAACTGTTAATGATAATGACGAAATCATGATGGTTACTGGAGAAGGACAAGCAATACGTTCTCCAATAAAAGAAGTCCGTGTTATTGGACGTACGACCCAAGGTGTACGATTGATCTCTTTAGAAGAAAACGATTATTTAATAGGAATTTCCAAAATACTAAATGTCGAAAAACAGTAAAATATTATGTTGAAATATGGTAATCAACATCTAGAAAAATTTTTCTGGATGTTGATTAGAGTCAAAAAATATCTTCAGAAATATATGTGCATTGTGTGTGGTATCATTGTCAAGTTCGTAATAATCATAAAATAGATCTGGA
>CBCPNC010000026.1:0-10361 GCA_965120425.1 uncultured Opitutia bacterium | reverse complement strand
GATTTACCAGCCATATTAGGGCCAGTTATGATGTTAATTTGATGTGATGAATCATCTAAAATAGTATCGTTTGGTACGAATTTACATATCCCATTTGATGATCGTAAATTTTGTTCTACTACAGGATGACGGCCATTTTTTATTTCCAGTAAAAAATTATTAGAAATTTCTGGGCAACAATAGTTATAATTGTTAGCTATCGAAGCCCATCCGCAGTATACATCAATTTTAGCAAGTGATTCTGCCGTGCTTTGCAACTGTTTTGTATATTTTAATGTTTCTGTTAGTATTTTATCAAATAATTGAGATTCTAATTCAATTGCATTTTGTTGAGCATTTAAGATCTCATCCTCTTTTTGTTTTAAATCGTCTGTAATGTAACGTTCTGAATTAACTGTTGTTTGACGTCGAATGTAGTGAGCTGGTACTAAGTTGAGGTTCGATTTTGTAACTTCTATGTAATAACCAAATGTTCCATTAAACTTAATCCTAAGATTTTTAATACCAGTTTTTAATTGTTCTTGTTGTTCAAGTTTTGTTATCCAATCTTTGCAATTGGTATGCAAATTTCGCAATTTGTCTAATTCTTGATTATATCCATCTTTTATATAATTGCCTTCTGATAAATCAATTGGAAGTTCATCCTTTAATGCTCTGGATAAAAGAAGTTTTAATTCCTGAAATGTTACAATACTATTATTAATTTCTTGAATTTCTTTACACTCAATTTCATTTAATAATTGTTTGATTGGTTCCAAAACTGCCAGTGTAATTTTTATTGCTCCTAATTCACGAGGGTTTTTTAGACGGTTTTTTAAACGGGTAATTATACGCGTTAGATCATAAGTTTTTTTCAATAATGAAGATAGTTTTTCACAAATTAGTGAATTTTGAAGAAATCCTTGAACACATTTCTGACGTTTTTTTATTTCTAATACGTTTAATAATGGAGATAAAAAATATTGTTCTAACAATCTAGACCCTGCTGCTGTTACTGTACGATTTACAGCGTCAATCAATGACCCAGTACGTGTAAAATGTGAAGATTGAAAAAGCTCTAGACTTTTTATAGTTACGTTGTCTAAAATCATCGTATCATTTAATGAATAGACTTTAATAGTTGATAACTCTTGATTTTCGTTACGTAAATTTTCCGATACATAATGTAGTAATGCACCAGCTGGACCAATACTATATTTTATATCATCAGTAATTCCAAATCCATTTAAATTGTATACTCCTAATGATGCACATAATAATTCATGACATGATCTTAAATCGAATCGAAATTCGGGCAGGGTAGATAATGATGATTTATTTATTAAACTGACTAAAGATTCTTTGTAATTGGTAGCAACTAAATCCCAAGAATATTGTTCATTTTCTGAAATTATAATTTCAGCAGCTTGTAGAGCATGAAGTACAGGTAATAATTTTCGTGGATCTCTTGAAAAGGAAACTTGAAATTCCCCGGTAGACACTTCAAACCATGCTGCTGCTAGGCCATTTTTAGATAAATGAAAGGATAATAAATAACTATTATGTTTGGCATCAATTTGTTGATCAGATATAACAGTTCCAGGAGTTAATATTCTACTAATTGCACGTTTTACAAGTTTCCCTGGCCTAGGTATTCCAATTTGATCACATATTGCTATTTTGAATCCTGCTTTTAATAATTTATTGATGTATGACTCTGCAGCATGATATGGTATACCAGCCATAGGAGCTTCACCCCGATGAGTTAACGTGATTCCTAAAATCTGTGATCCAATTTCAGCATCTTCATTAAAAAGTTCATAAAAATCTCCTAAGCGATAAAATAAAAGCGTTTTTTCTCCAAGCGTTTTTTTTACCTCGAAGTATTGTTGCATCATAGGTGTTACCTTAGGGGTGTTGTCTGACATAAAACTTATTTTTAATGTTGAATTTGAATTGTAAGAATTATTAAGAGTAAAATTTTAAGATAAATCAAATGTTGGTATTGCATTTAATGATTCTAAGTAATTCATGCAATCGTTTTCCCCTTCTCTCATTTTAATTATATCACACTGTTCAATATCATTTAACCCTACTAGGTGTAGATACCCATGTATAAGGTATAAAGTTAATTCTTTTGAAAAGGTAGTATTATATACATTAGAAGCTTGAAATGCATAATCAGGAGATATACATATTTCACCTGCAAAATTAAATTCTTCACTCCCTTGAAAAGTAATAACATCAGTTAATGTAGAATTTGATAAAAACCTTTTATGGATATTACACATATCTTCAATATTTAAAAAGCACACAGAAAGTACACCTTCTTTTAAGTGATACTTTTTTGAAAAGTCTAGTAGTCTGAAAATATTTCGTACTTTCTTTTCAGAAAACTTTAAACCATTTACCGTACTGTTAATTTCAACTTTTCTAAGTTTTTGTAGTTTCAAAATCATTGCTGTTGTTATAACTTATTCGGGAATGAAGCATACTTAAAAGTATAAACGAAAATGCTTTTTTTAAATTCCGTAGTTCATCAAGGGTAATAGGGCATTCATCTAACTGATGATCTGCTATTTTATTGGCAAAAATATTTTCAATTAAATTTTCAATATTTTGATGAGTTATTTTTTTCAAACTTCTACTGGCTGCTTCTATAGAATCTGAAAGCATAATAATAGCACTTTCCTTTGTATGTGGTCTCGGACCGTCATATCGGAAACTACTTTCATCTAACTTTTCATGTATATAACGATCAATTTCTTTTTGAGACATATTACTTGTGTCAATCTCATTTAAGATATCAATGCGAGCTTTATTATAAAAATACTGAGTAACTGTAGTGCCATGATGTTCTCGAATAGCATCTAGTACAACTTCTGGTAATTTAGCAGATTCTGCAAGTGAAATTCCTTCTTTCACATGATTTCTTATAATTAGTGAACTAATATATGGGGTTTGTTGATCATGTAAATTTATATGATTACTTTGGTTTTCTATAAAATATTCTGGTTTAGTAATTTTTCCAATGTCGTGAAATAATGCGGCTGCTTTACAAACAACTTTGTTGGCTCCGATGCTTCCAGCGACTTGTTCAGAAAGATTAGAAACCATTAAACTATGTTGATATGTCCCGGGAGCTAAAAGTTGCAACTGCTTAAGCAAAGGGTTTGCATAATCCGTCAATTTTAGTAAACTTATATCAGTATACACTGCAAACAAATGTTCTAATAATGGCAGTAGGGCTACTATCAAGATAGAAGAGATAAAAGCCATTAAAAATGCTGATAAACTTTGACATGAAATAATTTTTGAGTCAGTCTGTGTTAAAAAGCCATGAACTACTATTGATAGTCCAAAAATTATTCCAGAGTAAAATGTACAGATAAAAATTTTAGATTTTAATTTTACGTTTGCTAAAAATTTTACCAACGAAAAACAGGTTAACATTACAATTAAACAAAAATCGATTGGACGAGATAGTATTAATGTATAGACAACACTTACTATAATTGATGAAAAAATCCCTTCTTTAGGGCCTAGTAGTAAAGTAGTTAAAGCTGGTGCAAATAAAAATGGAACACTGCAATACAATGCATGAATCAGTAATAAATTTTTGGGGAAAATTTCTAATGCAGTAAAACAAACAAACAGTTTAAGAAAAGATAATTGAATAATTAGTAATGAAAATAAAATTATAAGCTTTTTTTTGATTATTTTTTTATCTTGTCCTGAAAATTTAACTCCTAATGACATAAGAATCATTAAAGTACAAGTTAGAAATGTTTTTGTCAGAAATGCATTGCTTAAGCTATATTTATTAGCATTCGATTCATTTAAGGCCTTTTGATAAGCAGTAAGTGCTTCATATAACTCTTGATCAATTTCGACATTTTGGTCAATGATTGTATCTCCAGTGGCGTAATGTACAATTACTGGTTTTACAGATCGCATAATTAAATGCATATCAATTTTACTTTCTTCTGCGTCGTATACTAAATTCGGGCGAATTCCCTGTTTTAAGATTTTAAATAAAATAGATACGATATCTTTATCTAAGTCCATAGATAATAAGTGCATACGAGCGTAGTGTAATGCTCCTTCTTGTGTTCGCACACGTTGTTGCCGGCGCCCTTTGATTCGAAAACTGTATAAAGAAAATGGATCATTTAGAGAAGAGTCATTATAAAAAACTCCATCACGTGCAATTTCACGCAACAAAGAAACACATTCTTGAAAAATTTGTGTGCGTTCGATTTGACCTAATGAACTAACAAGTAACGCTATATCTTGCCATTCAATTTTTATTGGTGTCGAAGCATTAAATTCTAATGTAAATTCCTTTATTTCACTTCTACCTTTTTCATTTAAAATATTTTCATAAGAAAATGAATCCATTTTTTCATCTAGAAGCTTAAATGCTTGTATAAAATTGTCGTATTTTTTATCATCAATTTCATATACATTGCACGCTTGTTGCTTTTTTTGTTCACGTAATCGATCGGTTTTTGTTTTACTTTCGTACTCAAAAGGAATTTGAGTAACAATTTTGCTTTTTGATACATTACCAGGAATAAATGTAATATTCGTATATCCTCCACCTAAAAAGCTAATTGTGGATATTATCAGCGAAATTAGTAGTACTCCTAACATAGATATAAAGCTTTGTCTACTAAATATTGATTCTTGATTCACTTGAGGAACTAACCAATATCCATTACTTGTACAGCGTACTACTTTTTGCTTTTTTCTTAAGTTCATTCCCAGTTTTCAGTTGTAAAACTTTTATCTATAAAAATGACTTTAGCCTATCAAACATTTTTTCTTGTGACTGCGAAAGTACTTTAATATCTCCAATAATTGGCATAAAGTTTGTGTCGCCATTCCAACGAGGAACAATATGACAATGTAAATGTTTAGGGATTCCAGCACCTGCAGCAGAACCAATATTGATTCCGATATTAAACCCATCAGGATTAAGTGCCCCTTTTAAAACTTCTTCCATTTTTATTACAACATTAAAAAAGTCAATTTTTTCCTGATCTGAAAGTTGATTAAGATCAGAAATAGGGCGATTGGGGAGAACAAGTATATGCCCTGCGTTGTATGGATATTTATTTAAAACTGCAAAAGAATGGGCTGATCTTAGTAAAATTAAATTTTCTCTGTCGTTATCTTGTAAAAAAACTTTGGAAAACGGATCTTCTGTATCACTTTTTTTAGCTTCTACATAATTTATTCGCCAATAAGCATGTAAATTTTTCAGCATACGTAAAAATACATGCTTTTTTTATTTAAAGACGGCAAGCTTTTATTCTTCTAAAAAAAATCTTAAGTAGATTGAAAAGAATCCCAAAATGATTTTGTTTTTAGTTGATTAAAAATTACTGGTACCCCATTAGTAAAGCTTTGTAAATTTTTTATAGCAGCACTACGGCTTTGGTGAATTTTATCAAATTCTTGAACTAACATTAGTTGTTTTTGTGTAGTAACAACTACATAATTAGTGCCATTTTTTTCGTGAAAACCTACATATAATAGAGGTTTCTGAGATAAGGATTTCCAATTTTCTGTATTAAATAAATTTAAAGTATTCATGTTATTAATTAGGTGAGTTGTATGATGATTGCATGTGGAGATTTTTTTTAAAAATCAAGAAAAAAATAAAAAATATTATTCTGAGGTTTTTAAAATTTTTAGAAAAGCGTCTTGAGGTATTGAAACTTTTCCAATTTGTTTCATGCGTTTTTTCCCTTCTTTTTGTTTATCAAGTAACTTTCTTTTGCGAGTTATGTCTCCACCATAACATTTTGCAGTTACATCTTTTCTTAGAGCGCCTAAAGTTTCGCGAGCAACAACATTGCTACCTATCGCTGCTTGAATAGCGATCTTAAACAATTGTTTCGGTAATAGATTTTTTAATTTTTCACAAATTTCACGGCCGCGAGATATTGCTTTAGATCGATGTACAATACATGAAAATGCATCAACTGATTCTCCGTTAACGAGAATATCCAATCTTACTAAATCGGCAGCTTTGTAACCTCCAACTGCATAATCCATAGATCCGTATCCACGGGTTATGCTTTTTAATTTATCATTAAAATCTATTAAAATTTCATTCATTGGAAGTTTGCACGTTAAAATAACATGTGAAGTGTCTAGTGTTTCTGTATTTACACAAATACCACGGCGATCACTTATTAAATTTAAAATATCTCCAATTGAATCATTAGGAATGTGTATTTTTGATGTAATTACTGGTTCGTAAATTTCTTTGATTGAAGAAGTTTCTGGTAAATGTAAAGGATTATCAATGTCGATACTTTCTCCATTGGTTAATTTAATTTTGTATATTACACTTGGGTATGTAGATATTATATCTAATCCATATTCTCGTCGAATACGTTCTTGAATAATATCCATGTGTAACAGTCCAAGAAATCCGCAACGAAATCCAAACCCTAAAGCTGCTGCTGATTCTGATTGATAAACAAGAGAAGCATCATTTAGTTTTAATTTGCCTAAACTAATTTTTAGTTTTTCTAAGTCAGAAGTGTCTATTGGATAAATTCCGCAAAACACCATAGGTTTTACCTCTTTGTAACCTGGTAAAATTTCTTTAGCTGGATTTAAGGCATTAGTTATAGTATCGCCAATTTTTATTTCTGATACATTTTTAATATTTGTTACTATATATCCTATTTCTCCATTGGTTAAGTCACCTAATACTTTCATCTTAGGAGAGAAATATCCTACTTCCTTTATTGTTGTTGTCTGATTAGTCTGCATTAACAATATTTCATCTCTTGATTTCAATTCTCCAGAAAATAAACGTACATAACAAATCACCCCTTTATAGGTGTCAAAAATGGAATCAAAAATAAATGCACGAGTTTGTGAAATTTCTTGGTGCTTTGGTGCAGGAATGCGTGTGATGATAGCTTCTAAAATATCGTCAATCCCAAGTCCTGATTTAGCACTTGCCATAATAGCTTCTTCACGTGGTATCGCTAAAACATCTTCTATTTGTCTTAATGTTCTATCGATATCGGCACCTGGAAGATCAATTTTGTTTAAGACAGGAATAATAGCTAATCCTTGTTCAATAGCTAATGTAGCATTTGCAACCGTTTGGGCTTCAACTCCTTGAGAAGCATCAACCAATAATAATGCCCCTTCACAAGCGACTAAACTACGTGATACTTCATATGAAAAATCTACGTGACCAGGTGTGTCATTTAGATTGAGCAAGAATTCACCGAGGGTAGGGTGGTCGTAGTGCATGGAAACTGGATGACTTTTAATAGTAATTCCACGTTCACGTTCGATATCCATGGAATCCAGTAATTGATCTTGCATATTGCGCATTTCAATTGTTTTTGTGCGTTCAAGCAAACGATTTGATAATGTAGTTTTACCATGATCAACATGCGCAATGATGCAAAAATTTCTTATTTTAGACAGTTCACTCACCTGTATTTTTTTTCAAAAAAAGTCATTTTTTGCAAGTTTTTTGTAAAATGAGTTAGTTTGAATTTTATAATTTTTCCCGAAATTTCTTGTAATTTCGCATAGGATAAAAATTTACCAGACATTGCATGAAGATTACCTTGGAGTGAGCAAACAAATAGTTTTGTAGTGATTTGGTAAAACAAAAATTATCAAAATTCAACATAATCGTCCGTAAATGGATCTAGAGATACAAGGTGTAGCACATCATTCAGTAATTCCTCATAATAAGATTCCTTCTTTTATTCTACTTCTTCATTTACTTTATCTAAGTGTTCTTTAAATTTTCGTAAAATTTTATTCTCAGGCAATTGCTTCGTTAATTCATCATAAAATGCTTCTGGGACTAACTTTGCTAATTTCTCATTAAATCCTTTTAATTCTTGATTGTCAGGTAGGTGTTTTAATGATCCAGTGTAAAATTCTTGCTTTTTACTTTCGATATCTTTTAAAAAATTCCTAAGTAAAACATTGGTAATTTCATTTGAAATTTCTTTACCCATATGTAAACTATCAGAGATCCCAGGCAATGATTTTGACCATGCGCAAAAATTGTTCCAAAAATTAGAATTTTCGAATTCCCCACTTTGTACTTTAGAAACAAGTTCTTTTGCCAGTTCTCTTTCTGCCACTTCTGGTTATGACGTAAACATTAGGTTAAACTGAATTTGCCAGCTTTTTTATCGCAAAATAAATTTTATATAAAAAGTTCCGATAAGTTATATTAACTTTCATTTATTGGTTGCTCAATATTATCATTTTTATGTGCGGCATCCCAAACGTTAGCTCCTATATTCATTAACTCATCAAATGGAATCATTGCCTCTGAAATTTGTATGTTTTCTGGTTGTTCATATCCTATTGCATATGTTGTCATCAACATTAGACCCAAACATCCTGCTGCCCCTGCATTTTGTTGGTTTGAAAAAGATTTATAAAGATCACTATTCTGATCTTTCAATATTTTCTCCTGGAGTGTGTTCAAAAAATCTTTCCATTCGACATACCTTCCCTCGCTTTTTGGGCATTCATTTAGTGCTTCACGATAATATGTAGTAAATGTTTTGAAATTGTTTTTAGATATTATTGGCAAAGATAAATCATCTACAGATAATTTACTTTCTCGAAGAAAGCCCTCTAAACCGGTCAAAAAGTAATCGAGTGAATCACATGAGTTTGTACCTTTAAAATCTTCTAAAATGCTATTGAATTTATCTTGTTCGTTTGTAGTTAATACCGTGTATTCTATATTGGAAATTAGTTTATTGTTAAGTTCATTGAATTGTGCTTCAGCTATGTATCCTTTACCATATGCTGTTATTATAGGCTGTAAATCTTTTTTATTTGGCACATTACCAATTTTAATATCATCCGCCGCCTTTTTAAACCCTGAGAAAATTCTATCTACAATTTTATAATGAAAGTCAATTAACTGATTTAACTCTTCTTGTGAAGAAATATTATTTTTAATATTGTTGTGTAATTCATTGCATCTTGCTTCAATTGCCTCGCTCAGTCCTCGCGGGTCTTTTTGTATAATAATTTCCGCAATTTTCTGTAATTTTTCATTTCCAGGTAATTGTTTCAGTAATTCAGAATAAAATGCTTCTTTTGTATCATCGCTGATTGCATTTAAGAATTTATCAAGTAAAATTTCTCCGCGATCATAATTAGTAAAAATTGACTCTATCCATGCACAAAAATTATCCCAAAAACTAAGAGAAGTAACGTATCCCTTATTATTCCACTTGGGCAATAAGTGCATCCATTACATTTGCCTGGGTTTTAGGTGATATACCAGCAATTGCGTCACGCCCAATAATAGATTTTGTATCTACCTCACTTTTGGGACTAGGTACATCGCCAGTTGCATTTTTAATATCTGAGCCTTTAACTTCTTCATTACTATCAACTCCAGATGCTTGTTGTGCACCATGTGTACCATCTACACTCGCCATCTCTCTTCTCCCATTGATTTGTTAATCGTTTTATTTCGTTACCCTCCATACTGTAGCAAAAATTGTAATTTCTTTTTTAAGTTATTCAACTACTTTTTTATCTACGTTTTTACTCGCATTTTCTACTTCATCACCCATTACTATTCTTTTTCATGAATTTATCAGCTCAGACAGGAAGATTTCGACGAAGGAATTAATTTAAAATTGCAATAATGAGCCTTTGTGAAAAACTATTTATATAAATCTATAGCTTGCAAAAATTATAATAAAACAGCTAGTGAAAAATTTTAACATGACTTACGTCCACCGCTTGATTTGGTGCTCGAGGAGGGAGTCGAACCCTCATGCCGTAAGGCACAAGATCCTAAGTCTTGCGTGTATGCCAATTTCACCACTCGAGCTTTTCTTTTAAAAAGAGAAATGAAAAGACTTGTGCAATAAAAATTTCAGCACAAATCCAAAATATATTTACTTGAAAAATCTACTAATTTCTACCTCTGCAGACTCTTTACTATCTGAAGCGTGAGCTATATTGCGCATTTTATCAGTACCAAAATCACCACGTACTGTTTCTGGAAGTGCCTGTTGAGAATCTGTTGGTCCAAGTAAATTTCTTATACGTGCTATCGCATTTGGTCCTTCCACAATCATTACCATAACTGGACATGAACTCATAAATTCTACAATTTCTGGGAAAAACGGTTTATTCACTATGTGAGAATAATGAGATTTCAATAATTGATTATCTAACTGCATAATTTTGCACTGCACTATACTCAAACCAGCATCTTCTAGTCTGCTAATAACCCGTCCCATATTATGCTTTGTTACACAATCTGGTTTTAAAATAACTAATGATCTTTCCATAGAAATTTCTCTTTTTTTCACTTGTATTGGCTGTTGAACATC
>CBCPNC010000025.1:0-4949 GCA_965120425.1 uncultured Opitutia bacterium | reverse complement strand
GAGATTGTAGCAGAAGTTCGATAAGAAGACGAATCTATGTCTGATGGAAAATCCTCTATATCATCTGAACTATTAGTGTTATTATCATTAGAAGATTCACTGGAACTTCTAAAGCCCAGACAAGGAACTAAGCAGCGACAATATTCCTTTAATATTTTATTTGCATTGTAAAAAATTTCTTTACATATATATTCGCTGAGTTTAGCGTTCATGTGAGACTCTATCTTGGCATTAGGTAAAGTTAGTAATTTCCTTGCTAAGTCTATGGACTGTCCTAAAAAGTTTGCTGTTACTTGTATAACATTCCCGTATGATCCTGAACCTAATTTGTTTTTTGTTTCTTGGATAAAAAATTCTTCTGGGCGTAAACATCCTGCTTTACGTGCCCATAACTTTTCTTGGTGAAAGGCTATTTCCCCAGACGAAGGATCCTTTTCATGGGAATCATAAGTAGTATTGTAAAGGGTGGTATTTTCATCTGAAATTGATGAAGCGTTTATGTTGTTTGAATATAAATGAATATAAATATTTAAAATTATTAATACCGTCCATTGGGGGATAGAGTGTACAGTACTTTTTTTTAATGTCGAGTTTTTTATTTTTTAATTATTTTTTTAGGGAATTTTTTTATACAGAAAATAGCACATGCTATAATGATTAACCTGATAACAGTTAACAGAATAGAATATGAACCAAAAATATATTTAAAAACACTCATCAATGGAACACTGATTGCGCCAGTTATCGTAGTTAAAAAGTACACTAGTCCTAGAATATTGCCAATATGTTGTTGCCCAAATATTTTTGACCAAGCAGCAGTTAATAATACCCCATAACCACCCCAGGTACTACCTATGGAAACAATATATAATATGATACAAGCCTTGTATTCTGCAAGAGTTATTCCAGTTAACCCAAGGAATTGTGCTAAAAGCATCAGCAAAATAGAAAATTTTATGTAATTACAGTCTACTAATTTCCCAAATATAAATCCAGCAATGGTAGTTACTATACATAATGGTATATAACTGCTTAGGGCGATACTTTCAGAGACATTTTTTTCTCTAAAAATATCAACAATATGAACAACCGTTCCACTACCAATAAAGGCATTTAAGCATAGCGCAGAAATTATGCACCAAAATACTGGCATTTTTAATAAATTTTTTCGAGAATAAAAAGTAATATGTAATTCATTTAGTTCCAAATTACTATTTGTTTGTACTGTTGCTACATGATTGTTTTTTAAGAAAACTAGCACTACTGCAAACAATGCAAGTCCACTTATAGATAAAATTTGAAAAGTGTGTTGCCAGTCGTTTCCTGGTGTTAACCATCGCATAAATGATGGCGTAATACCGTTGCATATTGATACAAATAAGCCGCATGAAGCAATTGCTAACCCTTGTTTATTAGTAAACATCCTAACAATTTGCATCCTTCCTAGCAGAGGAAGCATATTTTGTCCAAGAAACCGTAGTATAAATATTAACAATGTAAAAAATGTTACATGAAATACTGTATCTGGTATGATATTTTTTACTAAAGAGTGAAATCGACTACATGATCCAAAACATATTAAAGTACATATCCATAGTGGCAGTGTGATAAGTAATGAATGTTTAATACCGAAACGGTCAACTAATTTACTGCTTATCAATACTCCGAAACATCCAAGGATTGTTGAGCACATATATATTATGCTGAACATATTTCTTGATAATCCAGTTGTTTCTAAAATTGGTTCCGTGAATGCACAAAATCCCATTGATTGACCAGGCAAAGCAAAAATTACAATTGCGCACGAAATTAAAAAAGAAATATACTTATTTGAAGTGATACTATTGAAATTTTTCATTAAAACAACTATGCTGAGATAAAAGATTTGACTTAAGTTTTCAACTTAATTGAAGTTTTTATAAAAGGTACCATAAAATATGCGTGATGATTATTTACAAGCGGCAGCTGCAATTATTCGCGAGCCCAATATTTTAATTAACTTAGTTTCTCGTCGTGTAAAGCAATTGAAAGCAGGGGCCAAACCACTAGTAGATTCATTAGAAAATTTAGACAATGAAGATATTGCTTTGAGGGAAATTATTGAAGGAAAAATAACTTATACTTTATTTAGATGCAGGTTTAATATAAAATAAACTGTATGGCAAAATCTAAGATGGACAAAAATTTCGTGGGAGACATCAAAAATAAGAAAGCTTTCCATAACTTTTTTGTTGAAGAACGATTTGAAGCTGGGATTGTTTTAGCTGGTACGGAAGTAAAAGCTATACGTGCTGGATGTGCTCAAATTACTGAATCGTTCGTAAAAATTAATAAACATTCTGAAGTCATTTTATTTAATGCTAATATTTCAGAGTATAGTTTTGGAAATATTTCTAATCATGAAACTACACGTACAAGAAAACTTCTTCTTCACAGAAATGAGATAAAGAAGTTAAAGGATGCCATTGAAAAAAAAGGTTTAACAGTTTTGCCATTGAAGATATTTTTATCACATGGACTTATAAAAGTAGAGATTGCGATATGCCGCGGTAAGAAATTTTTTGACAAAAGAGAAGTATTAAAGTCGCGGACAGAATTGCGAGAAGCTCAAAGGATGTTGTCGAAATTTCGAAATTAAGTTTTATATTATCTTTACTTTAAAGGTTCTGCTATTTAGTTACTTTTACAAAATTTATCATATTAATGAAACAGCGTACTATTTTAAAAGAAGTATCAGTTGTTGGTAAAGCATTACACACTGGTAATGAGGTCAGTTTAACAATAAAATCTGCACCAGAAAATACTGGGATAATATTTCGACGTGTAGATCAATTTGGTCATCCAGAAATAAGACCAGATGTAAAGAATATTGGAGAACTTGTGCGTTGTACCAGTTTGTGTACAAATGAAACTTCTATTCAGACAGTAGAACATGTATTATCTGCATTAAATGGGTTAAATATAGATAATGTAATCGTTGAAATGAATGCTTCGGAACCACCGATTTTGGATGGGTCAGCAAAACATTACGTCAATGCTTTATTATCAGCTGAAACAGTTGAACAATCTGCAGAACGTAAATTTTTAACACTTAATGCACCAGTGTCAGTTTCTGTTGGAAATCGTTCTTTAATTGCACTTCCGTATGATGGGTTGAAAATTACTTGTACATCAGCTGATGATCGTGGAATATATACTCAACATTTATCTGTTGATGTAACTGAGCAGACTTATATTTCTGATATTGCTCCAGCACGTACATTTACATTTTATGATGATATTGAAGAGTTATTAAAACTTGGGAAAATAAAAGGTGGTAGTTTGGATTCTGCAGTAGTTATTAAAGGTGATAAGATTCTTTCCAAAGAACCTCTTCGTTTTGAAGACGAATTTGTCAGGCACAAAATTTTAGACATTATAGGAGATTTATATGTTTTAGGTATGCCTTTAAAGGCTCATATTATAGCTGTTCGTCCAGGGCATTCTTTAAATGCTGATTTAGTGAAAAAAATTTATTCACAAAAACATAAACCAAATAATGTTAAGAGTAGTAAGCTTGTTGAGAATGACGAAGCTGTCTTGGATGTTCATAAAATAATGAATACGTTACCTCATAGATATCCTTTTTTATTAATTGATCGTGTAGTTGATTTTTCGTCTGAAAATAGTTTAAGGGCAATAAAAAATGTAACGATTAATGAACCATTTTTTCAGGGACATTTTCCAGGGCAACCAGTAATGCCTGGTGTGTTGCAGATTGAGGCGATGGCACAAGCGGCAGGTTTATTAATGATGAAACTTGGGAACGTTGAAGATAAGTTAGCGTATTTTATGAGTTGTGACAAAGTAAAGTTTCGTCAAGTTGTTGTACCTGGAGACCAATTAGTGATTGATGTAAAACTTACAAAAAGTCGTGGTAATCGAATTGGTGTGGCATCTGGTAAGTGCAGTGTAAATGGTGAAGTTGTGTCGTCTGCAGAACTAATGTTTACAATTGTTGATAAAAAGGATTAAAATGAATATTCATGCTACTGCAATTATTAAACCTGGGGCATATTTGGCTGACGATGTTATTGTTGAAGAGTACGTTTATATTGGTGAGCATGTTCGTTTAGGGAAAGGATGTATTGTTAAGCATCATGCAACAGTAGATGGGAATACCATACTAGGTGAAAATAATATTATTTATCCCTATGCATATGTTGGAGGTCTTACTCATGATTTAAAATATCGTGGTGGCGAACCCGGATTAAAAATAGGTAATAATAATGTTTTTCGTGAATATTCCACGATGCATGTAGCTACTAAAGAAACAAATTTTACCCAGATTGGGAGTTATAATACTTTTTTGGCGTATTCCCATGTCGCTCATGATTGTGTTGTAGGAGACCATGTGATTATGAGTGTACAATCTGCACTTGGTGGACATGTTACTGTTGATGATTATGCCAACGTCGGATGGAGTGCAGGGATTCATCAGTTTTGTCGAGTTGGTAAATTCGCTATTGTTGGTGCTAGTTGTAAAGCTACGCAAGATATTTTACCATATATGTTAGCTGATGGTAATCCTGCTCATGTAAGATATATTAACATTGTTAATCTTAAGCGTCATAATTTTGATGATCATAAAATTAATGAAGTTAAACAAATTTTTAAACTTTTTTACAGAAGTGGCTTAAATCGACAGCAAGCGTTTAATGAGTTGAGGAGAAGCGAAATCGATAACGATTTAAAGCATACTGTATTAGAGTTTATCTCACACAGCACACGTGGATTAGCGTGATTTTGATGTAGAATTTTTTTACTAAAGAAACATTTTATGTAGTATATTTCTTCTATCATTTAAATAGTTTACTCTTAATTGATGCTATTTTTTTCTGTTAAAAAGTTGGATGATTGAATTTCCCAAATCTAATGTATGCACTAGATTGCATATCTTTTGCTACATC
>CBCPNC010000024.1:0-8008 GCA_965120425.1 uncultured Opitutia bacterium | reverse complement strand
ATTTTTTCATATACAACTTATTTATTCGATGATTTCCCCATTTTAATAAAATAAAGCGAAGTAAAATAAAGCTATGACTATTCCAATAGACGAAACAGCACGCATAATGTTATTAATCGTATTGAGCAGCGTACGATTAGCAGCAACTTTAGCAATTGTTCCTTTTTTTTCTAAACAATTTGTCGCTGGACTTGGCCGAAATGTAATTATCTTCGGGATGACAATTCCAATTATCCCTTTATTATTTTCTCAACTACCTGACTATCATCTCGATTCTATAACCACGGCAATTATTTTAATAAAGGAGGTTGTTATTGGAGTTAGCATGGGATTTGCGACAGGATTCATATTTTATGTCTCTGAAGGTGTAGGGTTCATTGTTGATGTTCAACGTGGATCTTCTATGGCTACAATTTTTGACCCAATCGCCGGCTCCCAAACTTCTTTAATGGGAAGCTTTTTGCTTCAAATCATGTCAGTACTTTTCTTCGCAACTGGAGGATTTTTATTTTTAATGTCTCTTATATATAAAACTTACACATTGTGGCCAGTATTTTCTAACTTTGACCCTATAGGACCAGCATTTTTTCAGTTTTTCTTGGATATGATGGACCAAATCATGCAAGTAATGCTATACTTGGTAGCTCCGATACTAATCGTATTATTTTTATCGGAATTCGGACTTGGAATGGTTAATAGATTCGCTCCACAATTGAACGTTTTTTTCCTAGCTATGCCTATTAAAAGTTGGATATCAATGACCTTTTTACTCATGTACATAAGCATTATAGGATATTTCTTCAAAAAATATTTCTTATATGAAAGTAAAATATTAGAATTCATAAACATTTTTTCTAAATGAGCGAGAAAACTGAACAGCCTACCCCAAAACGTTTACGGGATGCCCGTAAAAAAGGACAGGTATCTAAAAGTACAGATGTTGTTTCAACGGCTTTGCTTATAGGTCTTTTTTCTTACATTGGAATTGGATGGAATAATCACGTAAAGAATCTCGCCGATTTAATATTATTTCCCATAGGATATATAGGAGTCGATTTTAGAACTGGATTTTCTCAAGTACTCACTGGAGTATTTATACGTTTAATCATCATTATATTACCTGCACTTGGAATAACAATCACCTTGGCTGTCGCTGCTAACCTTGTTCAAATTGGAATATTATTTACAACAGAGACAATAAAGCCAGATCTTAAGAAAATAAACCCTGCAGAAAAAATTAAACAAATATTTTCCAAAAAAAATCTCTTTGAATTTCTTAAATCTTCATTTAAAATAATTTTTTTAGGTATTTTAATTTATCTTGTCGTTAAGAATTTGATACACGATCTACTCTTGCTACCTTTTACTGGTCTAAAAGGAACGTATGAAATTCTTGGTCCAATCATGCGTAGGTTTGCATATAATGTAATTTTTGCTTATATTGTAGTAGCTGCAATAGACTTTGTTTTTCAAAAAAAAGATTTTAACAAAAAAATGATGATGAGTAAGGATGAAGTAAAACGTGAGTATAAAGAATCTGAAGGAGACCCTCAAATAAAGTCTAAACGCAAACAAATACATCGAGAAATGATTGAACAAGGTGGAGCTCCACAAAAAACGAAACATTCTAGTGTTTTAGTAACAAATCCTGAACACATGGCAGTTGCAATTTACTACAATGTTAAATCCAAGGGTATCGCACTACCTATTGTTTTAGCTAAGGGTAAAGGCCATGTTGCTGAAGAAATGATTGAAGTAGCAAAACGTGAAGGAATTCCAATAATGAGAAACGTTCCTTTGGCTCACTCACTAATGGATTCCGCGGAAGTTATGCAATATATACCTACTGAGTTAATTGAACCTGTAGCAGAAGTGTTGCGCTGGGTATATGATATGAAAGAACAACATGAACAAGGGATTGGGTTAGTTGGAGAATCTATGTAAATGTAACAATACAACAAGATTTCATTATTTAGATACTACAATTTTCTTAAACTTGTATCATAAATATCAAAACTACGTATATTTGTGTTTTTACGGAATTCTTTATCAATCTTTTAATAATCCATTACCATCTTCTAATAATACTTCTACTAAGCTTTTATAAAAATTTTCAGAAAGCTAATTAGCACTCAATAAAAGCGAGATAAAGACTTAGAATTTTTTCAGCACTATATAAATTTACTGGGGTGGCAGACCGGACTTGAACCGGCGACCCTCGGGACCACAATCCGATGCTCTAACCAACTGAGCTACAGCCACCATCACTATGCAATACAAAAAGAAAGCTCACAAAAAATGTCAATCAGTAAAAATAAAATATAATATATGTCGTTAGAAAAATATACATTACAAAATAATATCATTAACAAACATTAATATAACCTTTTGATAAACTTCAGTTTTTAAAATAAACAAACGGCATGTTACATTACTCATGCAACATGCCGTAGATTATTATATATTCACAACGGGGAAAACGGACTGGTTGTATATTTTTTGATATACAAACAAAATTTTATATAAATCTTCTCATTTTACGTGCTACAATAGAAGATAATTTGATTTGATCATCGTTTAAGTCTAAACTATTTTTGTCTTTGGTTTCACTACTAATTGAAGAGGCATTCATAATTTTTTATTTATTATTTAATCAAGATTTGTGACATTTTTCACAGATCAAAACCTGTCCTTCTGTGTCAAGCTTTTTTTTGACATTTTTTAAGAAAAACAAAAAAAATCAATTTGGCTAAAATTTTTTCTAACAAAATGAATGTTTTCTATTGTTTAATATCTAAAGACAAATTATCTTAAGATATAGGATGGAAATTCCCTTACTTAAAGATTTAGCAATTATTCTTTTTAGCTGTGGTATATTCGCGATTATTTGCCACTACCTTAAACTTCCACTCCTGCTAGGTTATATAATCGCTGGTTACATCGTCGGACCCAACTTTCATCTAGCACCAACCGTTAACGACGCCACTACCATTAACCATTTAAGTGAACTGGGAGTAATTTTTTTGATGTTCTTTATTGGGATAGAATTTGATTTATTCAAATTAAAGAAGATCTTTTTACCATCAATCGTAGCACTTATACTACAAACAACAGGCATGATATTTGTAGGAATAATGATAGCTCCATTATTTCATTGGTCGGGACTTAGTGGACTATTCCTAGGAGCACTTTTATCCATGGGATCTACGATGGTAACTATTCCCATATTAAAAGAACATAACGCTATTCAGTCAGAATTTGGACAATGTGCAGTAGGCAGGTTGATAATGGAAGATATGTTAGCAATATTATTGTTAGTTATTCTTTCTGGTATTGCAGTTACTGGCCATTTCGCTTGGGATACCGCTTGGCATGTTACTTTTTTCCTAGGAATATTTGTAGTAATGGTATTCTGTATAGGTAAAGCAGTAGCCCCCTTTTTTATAAACGCGATATTTAGATCTGAATCATCCGAAATTTTATTAGTTTCTGTAATCGGGTCCATGATGGGAGTATGTGTACTAGCTGAACATTTCAAATTATCTGTTGCATTAGGAGCATTTTTAACTGGCGCTATATTAGCCAAAACTCGTATTGCCGAAAACATCGAACATTTAACTGAACCACTACGAACAATCTTCGGCGCAGTATTTTTTGCATCTATCGGAATAATGACAGACATCGGAAATGTATTGTATCATTGGCAACTCGTATTAGCATTGTCAATAATTACCGTCTTAGGGCAAACCTTCTTTGGCTCGACTGGATTGTTCCTTAGTGGGAAATCTGCAGAAGTTTCATTTCGTGCAGCATTTTGCCAGGCACAAATCGGGGAATTTAGCTTTGTAATAGCTTCTCTTGGAACATCTCTTGGCGTAGTAAGTAAAAATTTTGTTTCTATGACCTCTGGAATAGCAGTCGGGACTATATTACTTTCTTCCATTTTAAATAAACGAGCAGATAAAATTTTTCAATGGGCCTCAATTCACTGCCCGTCCTTCATTAAGGAGTTAGGAACATTTTATCATAACCTACTAAGAATAGCGAATAATCACATATCTAAAAGTGAATTAATTCATTTAATAACCAAACCGCTATTAAAGACAATATTATGGTTCTTCCTGCTAAGTGGAACATTATTTAGTGTCGCATATTTAGCAGCAATTACAAGAGAAGGGAAAATTAATTACTTTTTTCATCTAAATATCATGCAGGCCATCATATGGACCGTCGCGTTTGTACTATGCTTACCTTTTTTAGTTGGATTGATAAAAAATTTAAACGATATTTTGTTTGATATACTCGGCAAATTAACTGCTGAAGATATGCATAATAAACGCATTCAGGCACGAATGTTCAGCATATTGCGCTACATAACAAGTTTAATATTTTTATTCTTTTTTAGTGGAATTTTCTTAAGTATTGCATCACGTTATTTACCACGTGGGTTATCAATTGCATACTTTGGTATTTCTATAATCTTAATTGGTATTTTTTTGTGGCGCAAATTGATAAAAGTAAACGCTGATTTAGAACGAGCATTTATTGAAAGTTTTAACGATAAAATCGAATCTAAGGAACAAAAACGTAGGAATCAAATTCTTAAAAATTTTGCAACCAAACAACGACAAAGAATATTAACCGAAGAAGTAATGCTAAAATCAAATTATTCTGTCATAGGTCTAAAAATATCAGAAACAACATTACGACCACGCTCAGGAGCGACAATTATAGCTATATCACGCAACGGGTTTACAGAATACACCCCCCCAGCTAATACAATGCTATTTCCAGGAGACCACATCATTCTATTCGGGAATGAAACTCAAATAGAAAAAGCAAAAGACATACTAGAAGTAGAATCTAGCGATGCAGCACAACAGATACAATCTGATTTTCAATTGGCCCAAGTTTGCATCGGGAATCATACAGATTTTGCAAATAAAACACTTAACCAAATACAATTTAGGTCAAAATATGATTTAAATGTTATAGGTATACAAAGGGGAAATGAACAAATAACAGATATTTGGGCTGATACTGCACTAATGTCCAACGATATCTTATGGATTATAGGTAACCAAACTGCGATAAATAATATTAACGAATTATTAGGACTACATACATAATCATGGCTAACAACAACTACAAACAACGTCCTTCTATTAAACCTCTTCAAGCTTGCTTTTTCTTGTTAATTGGGGTACTGTTAATAATTGCTTTTTGGGACTTTCATCCTCAACAAATACGATTAATTAGCACTTCAATCAATACTGCCGGAATCGCAGAAAATTTAATTGGAGAATTTGGAGCATACACCACATTTTATAGTATTAGATACATAGGATTTGCGTATTGGCTGTTACCAATAAGTTGCTTTTGGATAGCATACATTTTTATTCGACCTAAAACACGGACATTAAATAAAAGGCGAATATTTTCAATGGTTATCATGATTCTAACATTAAGTGGGATTTTAGAATTTGCTCAACAATACTTCACGTCAGCTGAAGGATTTTTAAAGTTTTCTGGCAATAAATATTCTGCTGGATTAGGGGGAATATTAGGTACATACATTTTTTATTATTTATTTGAACCTATTTTCGGAGAAATTGGAGGTGCATTGATACTAACTACTTTATTTTTATTAAGTACAATCGGCACATATACTCATAGTGCATCATTAAATTTAGCTCTTGAAAAAGAAATCGAAAAATATGGTTATTTTCGTGCTGTAATTATAAATCAATCCAAATATTTCCTAAAAAAAATAATTAAAATTTTAGCATTGTTATTTTCTATTGTATGGAAAGGTTTTCAAAAAATATGGAGTTTTTTTTCAAAATGTTTTTCTCGAAAAAAAACAACATTTACAAAGGGAAGCATCGATACTAACCAAATTTCTATTAATAATAAACAAGATAAAAAAGAGCCATCAAAACTGCACATAATCGAATCAAAGGCAGAATCAAACCCACCAGTAGCAAATCAAAAATGGCATCCAAATAAAATAAATGGAGACTATATATTTCCAAGTATTGACCTATTGCAACCAGCTCCTGTCGCAGGCAAAAGTAATGATGATCACGCTGCTATCTCTCAACAGTTAACTTCCACACTTGCAGAATTTGGAATCTCTGTAGCTCCCGGTGAAGTTCATGTCGGTCCAGTAATCACAAGATATGAGATCACTCCCGCTCCCGGTGTTCGTGTTGAAAAAATTTTAAACCTCGATAAAAATATAGCACTTAGCTTAAAAGCGCAATCTGTACGCATATTGGCACCTGTTCCAGGTAAAGGATGTGTAGGTATAGAACTACCTAATAAATCTCCCAAAATGGTTTGCTTACGAGAAGTCTTGGAATCTCCTGAATGGGGAAATATTAAAGCTGACATACCTATTGTACTGGGGCGCAGTATAACAGGTGAACCACTAATAAATGATCTTGCTAGAATGCCACACCTGTTAATAGCAGGATCAACTGGATCTGGGAAAACAGTATGCATTAATTCAATAATTGCTTCCTTAGTCTATCATGCTTCTCCTAATGATCTACGGTTTATCATGGTCGATCCTAAGATCGTAGAAATGCAAGTATTTAATGATTTGCCTCATATGTTAATTCCAGTTGTTACCGATCCTAAAAAAGTTCCAAATGCTCTTAAGTGGTTAATAAGCGAAATGGAACGCAGATATAAGATCTTTGCAAGTACAGGAGTAAGAAATATTGCAGGATTTAATGCTAAAATTTTACGCGATGCAGATGAACACAATAAAGCCAAGGAACTGGAATTGTCATTATCTCCTGAAGAACGTTCAGCAATAAATGATCTATCAACTACTACTGATAAAGTAGATATTCCTAAAACTAAAATACCATATATTGTATGTATAATTGATGAATTAGCAGATCTAATGTTAGTTGCACCAGCCGATATTGAAACTTGTGTAGCACGATTAGCACAACTTGCAAGAGCGGCAGGAATACACCTTATACTAGCTACTCAACGACCATCTGTCAACGTCATAACTGGTATTATCAAAGCAAATCTCCCAAGCAGAATTGCATTTAAAGTAGCATCTAAAGTAGATAGTCGAACAATTTTAGATACTGGTGGTGCTGAAGCATTACTTGGGCATGGAGACTTACTTTTTCAACCTCCTGGTGCAAGCGGTCTGTTGCGCGCTCAAGGTGCACTTGTATCAGATGATGAAATAAATAATATTGTTCAATTCTTACATAATAAAAATGGTGCACCAAAATATATGATGGATGTACATACTCAAATTGAACAATATGATAATGAAAACGATGACACAGATTCAACAAGCAATTGGGACGACGACATGATACCTAAAGCTCTTGAAGTATTGCGCAACAGTGATCGAGCATCCACTTCACTATTGCAACGTAGATTAAAAATTGGATACAATCGCGCAGCACGTATCATGGAAACTTTAGAGGAGAAAGGACTAATATCACTTGATCGTGGACAGCGAGAGTCTTCAGAAGAAAGGTATTAAATATTTTTAAAATGTTGAAATAAATCAGCATTTTTTTACTGCTGGGTTCTATGTACGATATAATATCAACGTTGGACATAAAATCTGCTCCCGAAAATTCTCGTTTCTCTACAGTAATAATGCTCCTAAGTGTTGATACTAAAAAATCAGCTAAAAATAACAGCGAATATTTAGATGTAAAGGTCGGTGATAAAAGCTCTAATTTTTCATGTAAAATATTCGGAAGTTCTCCGTTTTTCAATCTATTTAAAACTATAAAGAGTGGTTCTATAATCTTGCTAGAAGGAACAACAAAACATTTTAACGGAACTTTTTCTCCAGATATAACATTTGTAAAAGAGCTATCTCAAGCTGAAATTAAGGAAGGAAATTTTGAAAAAAAGTTACTAAATTGTGCTGAAGAAGGGATTGATTCCCTAAAAAATGACTTACTAAATATAATACAAACTATAAAGGATACTACTTTAAAAGAAGTTGTTGTAG
>CBCPNC010000023.1:0-3074 GCA_965120425.1 uncultured Opitutia bacterium | reverse complement strand
GAACGTGAAGGGGATCCTTCGCGTATATATTATGATTCGTTTCCTGTTCGTACAGTATTAGATTGGCGCCCAAAGTATGAAACATTGGAAAGTATAATAAATTCTGTTTGGGAAAAAATTAAGTTGAGCAACGAATGATGATAATCATTATTCACTGTAATGAGTGATAGTTCGTCAAAATTTTCAGAAAAAAATTCAAGCATATTATGCGTAGGGCCATCCCGTTATAGAATATTAAATGATGGATCTGCAAATGTTGTTGAGTGGGAAATTGTACTAGCTGATAATTCTTGCCATAAAATATTAAATTATAACTTAAATAATAATATTTCCGGTTTTCATTTTAATGTACGTGCGTTACCAATGGTTGGATTATCTGCAGTATCATTAGACGATTTGTTCTTTACAATGTCAGAATGTAGTTGTGAAAATACAGTCTTTGAACTTTCACAGTCAGATTTGTGCAATATTTGTCTACCAAGTATAAAATATTCATTTCACGATCTTGCTATTAGAGTTGAGATGACCCTTAAGAATGTTAGTGTATTTCCAATATATTGGAGTCCAGTTATCATGCTTAATTTACATTTGCCTTGGCATAAAAATTTATCTTTGGATCAATATGTGATTCACAGCAAAGCTAAAAAAAAGTTAATTCTAAACAAGGAATATACTATTTTAGAAAGTGGTAAGTGTTCAGATAAATTGCCATTGCGAGAGTTGGATTCTGGAATTGTTGCTGCGATTAGTAATATTCAAGATCCACGAGTAGCGATAACTACAAAAAATGAGGAAGAGACGATTTACGTTACTTTTAATGGGAAATATCCTAATGCTTGTTTAGGATTAAGTAAATCTGATACAGAATACTGTACAAAATTATTGTGTATGATGGATATTCCACAAGATGAATCTTCAGGGGAGTTTTTGCATCATAAATGTATTCCAAGTGGTCAAACAGATACTTTTGCTATTGGGCTTAGTGTTTGTTAATTTTTTTGTATGTTCCCCAAAAAGTTTTTGTAAATAAACATAATATTGGATATATTTCTAAGCGCCCAAGGAGCATTATTACGCTTAATAATACTTTAGAAATATCACTTATATTGGTGATGTCTATTTCTGTAAATATTATTCCGGAGTTGGAAGATGATGAAATAATAATGGAACAAATATCTTTCAGATTAATTTCAGGATGGATGCACGACATTAAAACTATACTAATTAGTATTAGTATTAAGTATAGATGGACAAAAGACAATTGAGTTATTACACTGCTTTTTTCTATGTTCTCTTGATTGAGTTTTAATGTTCGTATTATGTGAGGATGAAACATTTGTTCTATTTGCATTAATATTGTTTTCTTTATGACAATTAACCTGGCAATTTTTATTCCGCCGGCAGTTGAACCTGTACATCCACCAAACAGCATTACTGTTATGAAAATAATACATGTGGCACTAGGGAAGAAGTTGTAATTTTTTACTGAAAATCCAGTTGTTGTTATAGTTGATGCAACTTGGAAAATGTTATCCAAAATAGAAATGTTGATTCCATTCAGAAAATTTATAACACTTATTAAAATAACGCTAACTAATATAATTTTCAAAAAAAATTTCGTTTCTTCATTTTTTTTAAAAAAAGAATGCTTAAAAAATAAAATAGCTGCAATTACTTGAAAATTTACTCCACCAGTAATCATAAAAACAATTGCAGATATTTTCAATTCAGGTGAATCAAAATGTGCAAAACCGTCGCTGTAATTCGATAAACCTCCAGTTGATACTGTAGTGAATGCATGACAAATCGCGTCAAATGCTGACATTCCGAAAAAATAAAATGTAAACACACATGAGAGAGTAAGAATAGTATATATAATAAATACGTTATACGATATTTTTTTTACAGAATAAGCGGTCAGTTCATTATCTAAGAATGAAGTTTCATAGCTATATAGTTTTTTTGTATTTGATCCTAGAAAAGGTAATAAGAAAGTAAAAAGTACAATAATTCCTAATCCTCCAATCCATTGGGTAAGTGCTCTATATATTAATAAACTTTTTGGAAATTCTTCAATGTTACGAAAGATAGAATATCCAGTTGATGTATACCCGCTAGTTGATTCAAAAAGTGCGTTGATTAATGAGCATTTATCTAAAAATAAAATATATGGCAGGCTACCGATCAAGATAACTGTCACCCAGCTCATAATTACAATCAATATAGCGTCACGATGAAAAATTATAAAATTTTCTGATTTGGAGAAAAATAGTAGTGAGCAAGCAATTGAAAAAAATCCAATGGTATATGCTATCCATTTCAATATATTGTCTTCATGATAAATTAAGCTAGTTATTATTGGCAGTATAAATACTGCTGATAAACAGAGTAAAATTAGCCCAACTATGCGTATTTTTAGCTTAATATTCATGAATTTTTTGTGATTAGTTAATTTTTTTTATTTTTTTTAAAATTTTTCTTGTTTTATGTTAAACTTATGATATCTTGTCAACGTAAGTAAGTTAGTTGTTAATTAATATTTAAGCATGGGTTGTGTGTTGTCTATATGGATCTAAGAAAAGAAGTTAATAGTGTACTTGAGAAATTAGGTTCTTCTTTGGGATTGCAAGATCTCTCGTTAGATGAGAACAACCACTGTATTTTATTATTTGACGATAAGGTTATTTTGAATTTAGAGTTAGATGAAACTAATGAGCTATTAGTGGTATATTCTTACATAGGAGAAGTCCCTTTTGAAGGAAGGGAGAATATTTTTGAAACTATGTTGGAATCTAACTTTTTTTGGCGAAATACGCAAGGAGCTACGTTGGGTATCGATAAACATACCCAGACTGTTGTTCTTGCTTACCCCATGGAACTTCCTTTAAAAAATAAAGAAATTTTTGAAGAGAGGCTGGCAGTTTTTGTAGATGTTACTGAGCAATGGATTGATAGGCTGGATAGGATGTCGCAAGAAGCTGAAGCTTTAGCTAATGAAGAACGATAATCTCATATGTTTTGTCGTCTTGATTTTATATGCAAAAAGCATATGAAAGTGACATAGGGATTTGAAA
>CBCPNC010000022.1:0-13287 GCA_965120425.1 uncultured Opitutia bacterium | reverse complement strand
ATTCCAATATTTCCACCGATATCAATTACAATATCCCCTTCTTTAAAATCGATGTTATCGAAATCATATGGAGTTTTGCCGATTTCACGAGACACAGAATCGACGACCCACGAGGTTATAAGATCACTAAATTTAAAAGTGATTCCATCGATTTTTACATTAAAAACAGTTGATTCATTAAAAAACTTCGCTTTTACGAAGTTTTTTATATACAAGACTTCATTGAAAATATCCTTGGTCTTGTGGAAAAGCAATTTTGAACATTTCCATTTTTTATGATTACAATAAAAAGATATTGATACAGCGACTAACGACACAGTTAATAAGAGTATTAAAAACTTGCATTTTTTCATATATGTACTGGAAACTACTTCCCCTCAAATTAATGTAAACGATTTTTTTTACAAAAAATGATGAAAAGTATAACCTTTTCATCATTAACATACTTCATTTCGATTTTTAGAAATTTATTTATCTATTAATGCTGCCTGTGCTGCAGCGAGACGAGCAATAGGCAAGCGATTTGGGGAACAACTAACATAAGTTAATCCGTACTTATGACACAGTTTTATTGATTCAGGATCTCCACCATGTTCACCACAAATGCCTAATTTTATATTTTCTCGAACTGATTTTCCTTTGTCACAGGCCATTTTTATTAATCTTCCTACACCATTAGGATCAATAGATGCAAACGGATTAGTTTTTAAGATTTCTAACTCAAAATATTTAGGTAAAAAACTATTAGCGTCGTCTCTACTCATCCCTAAACAAGTTTGGGTCAAATCATTTGTACCAAAGCTAAAAAATTGTGCTTCTTGAGCAATTTCATCAGCACATAAACATGCACGTGGTAATTCAATCATCGTACCAACTTTATATTTTATTTGAACACCACTCAATTGTATTATTTCTTTCGCAGCAGCGTGTATAATGTCAGTTTGATTTTTTAATTCCTTTAAGGAAATTGTTAAAGGTACCATAATTTCAACATCTACTTGTGTGCCTGAACGTATGATATTTGCCGCCGCTTTAAATATCGCTCTGGCCTGCATACGTGTTATCTCAGGGTAAGTTATTCCTAAACGGCAACCACGATGACCAAGCATAGGGTTTGCTTCTTTTAGGGAGGCTATTCGTAGTTTCATTTTTTCGGAAGAAATATTTAATTGCTTAGATAAAGCATTAATAATATTGTCTTCAATTGGCAAAAACTCATGTAACGGTGGATCTAATAAACGTATAGTCACTGGGAATCCACGCATTTCACAAAATAATCCTTCAAAGTCTCCCTGTTGTAAAGGTTCCAGTTTTGATAGCGCACTTTCACGTTCTTCAGTAGTGTCAGCTAGGATCATCTCTCGCATGTAATTAATCCTGTCTTCTTCAAAGAACATATGTTCTGTACGACATAACCCAACTCCTTCTGCACCTAGTTGAAATGCTAATTTAGCTTGTTTTGGACTGTCTGCATTAGTACGAATTCCTAGTGTGCGATATTCATCGGCCCATGACATTATAGTATTAAATAACATGTAAGTGTAACTATCATTTGCATTTAATGTTCCTTGCAAAACTTGTGTAACTTCAGAAGGGGCAGTTTTTACTTTTCCTACGAAAATTTCGCCAGTTGTTCCATCAATAGATATTGGGTCTCCCTCATTTATTATAATGTCATCAACGGTTATTGTTTTGTTGGTATAACTAATTCCGAGCTTACCAGCACCACAGACACAAACTTTCCCCATTTGACGTGCAACAAGAGCAGCATGAGAGCTCACTCCACCGTGACTTGTTAGAATACCTTCAGCTGCAAGCATTCCACGAATATCTTCAGGAGAAGTTTCAATTCTACAAAGAATGACTTTTTCTCCCTTTGCATGCATTTCTTCTGCCATTTTCGCTGAAAAATACACATTGCCTGAAGCAGCGCCTGGGCCAGCTGGTAAACCAGATGCAATACTTAACATCTTCTTTTTATCTTCACTATCAAATATTGGGACTAATAGTGAATCAATAGATTCTGCAGGGATTCTCTTAATGGCGGTTTTTTTGTCAATTAAACCTTCTTTTACCATTTCTGCAGCTATTCGAACGGCGGCTAAACCTGTGCGTTTCCCACTTCTAGTTTGTAGCATGTATAATTTATTATTTTCAACCGTGAATTCAAAATCTTGCATATCATTGAAATGTGACTCGAGAGTTTGGCAAACCTGATTTAGTTGCTCAAATACTAATGGCATGTCAGTATTTAATTTCGAGATTTCTTTAGGTGTGCGTATACCGGCAACTACATCTTCCCCTTGGGCATTAATCAAATATTCTCCATAAAATACCTTTTCTCCAGTAGCCGGATTACGTGTAAATGCTACACCAGTAGCAGAAGTATCCCCCATATTGCCAAAAACCATGCACTGTACGTTTACGGCAGTTCCCCATTCACCTGGTATGTTATATTTCTTCCTGTAAATTATCGCTCGTTCATTATTCCATGATTCAAAAACCGCACAAATCGCATCGTAAAGTTGTACAAATACATCCTGAGGAAATTCTTTTGAAGAACTATTATATATAATATTTTTATATTCTTTAATAAGTGTTTTTAAGTCGTCAGCTGACAGTTGAGTATCTTCTGTAACTCCAGCTTGTTTTTTAATTAAGCTTAATGCATTTTCAAACGGGTCAATAGAATGTTCATCTTTAGCTTTTATGCCTAAAACAACATCTCCGTACATTTGAATAAATCTCCGATAACAGTCATAAGCGAAGCGAGGATTTCCAGTTCTTTTTGCATGTCCTTCAACTGTTTCATCGTTTAGTCCTAGATTTAAAATTGTATCCATCATTCCTGGCATTGATTCACGTGCACCAGATCGTACAGAAAATAGTAATGGATTATTTTTATCCCCAAATAATTTATTTTGCTGTTTTTCAAGTCGTTTAACGGCTTGCTTTACGTCTTCCCAAATGTTCTCTGGCAGAGAATTATTGTTAGTATAATATTTATTACATACTTCTGTCGTGATTGTAAATCCTGGGGGCACTGGTAGTCCAATTCTTGCCATTTCTGCTAGATTTGCTCCTTTCCCTCCAAGTAGGGTACGCATAGAAGCATCACCTTCTGTAATTTGTCCAAATTCGTAAATATTTTTTGAAATCTCCATAAATTACTTAAAAGATCATTAAATTTTTAACATTGTCAAATTATTATACAGATTTTATGTTGACATAAAATTTCGAGTTTTTTTGGCTAAAATTTTATGATATGTTGGTTGTATAATTTCGAAGAAAATATTATTCGTTGCTCATTAGGTTTTCTTATTTCTGTAGTATGTAGTTTTGTTATCTTCCCAAAAATTTTATGTTTTTTCCAAAAAAAACGAATTGAGCAAGTTGAGCGTGATGAATCTATTATTAAAGATTTAGCAAAATTACATAATTCTAAAATTGGTACTCCCACATTTGGGGGAATTTTAATATTATTATCCGTAATTTTACCAATTTTACTCTTTGTGAAATTCAACTTTTATACAGTAATTGCGCTACTTGTTTCACTATTATTTGGGTTACTTGGGTTTGTTGATGATTGGTTAAAGCTTTCTAAAAAAAATATTCAGGGCATAAGAGGAAAATACAAATTAATAATAGAAGGAATCTTAACTTTAGTTTTGTTAGTAATAATGTACTATAAATATTCTAACAAATTACTTTTAATGTTGTCACCTATATTAAATATTTCACAGATTACTTGTCTAAGTTTATTTCTGCTATGGGTATTTATATTTTTTGTGCTAACTGGCACTAGTAATGCTGTTAATTTAACTGATGGTTTAGACGGATTAGCCTCTGTGGCATTAATGCCAAATTTTTTATTTTTCTTAATATTGGCCTTAATATCAAGTTCAGAGTGTTTAGCGTCAGTTTTTAATGTTCACTATTTACCTGGAATTAATGAGTTGGCAGTTTTGTTTTCGTGCTTTATTGGAGGATTGGCAGGATTTTTATGGTATAACTCTTATCCTGCAAGTATAATAATGGGGGATACTGGTTCTTTAATGCTTGGCGGTTTATTGGGAGTAGGGGCATTATTGTTAATGAAACCATTCTTTTTAATAATTACTGGAATAGTGTTCGTTATAGAAGCATTATCAGATATTTTACAGGTTGGATCATTTAGACTCCGTCATGGAAAGCGAATATTTTTAATGGCGCCAATACATCATCACTTTGAATTATTAGGAATAAGTGAACAAAAGATAGTAACACGTACAAGACTGATTTCAATTTGTGTGTTTGTAATGGCTATTTTAATCTTGATAGTATGCTAAAAGATATAGATTTTTTTAAAAAAGACATTACGGTTGGAATTTTTGGATTCGGTATTTCTGGTCAATCTGTATTTAAGTGGTGTAACTCAAAAAATATAAACACTATAATTTTTGATGATGCAAAGGAAAATTGCGAAAACTTTTCTGAAGAAAAAATAAAATTGTGTAGTTTAATAATAAGGAGTCCGAGCTTTTTAAATGACAATAAATGGGTACGATTTGCAAATGCTTGTGGAATTTTTTGTATAAATGATTTAGATTTAGCTGCTTTCTTCTGGAAAGGTAAAATTATTGCAGTTACTGGTACAGATGGGAAGACGACAACGACTGAGTTCCTTGCATTTGCTCTAAAAAAAACAGGATTTCAAACTGTCTCAGTAGGAAATAACGGAACACCATTGATGGAGTATATTACTTCAGATAAAAATCATAAAGACTCTATTGCAGTAATAGAAGTCAGTTCGTTTCAGGCAGAGGCACTAAAATATTTGCATCCTGACTATGTGCTTTGGATAAATTTTGCTCATGATCATCTTAACAAACATGGTTCTTTAGAAAATTATTTTAGGGCGAAATATAATTTAATTCATCTTTGTAAAGATCCTGATATAAAGCATGTATTTGTTGGAGAAAGTGTAGTAAATTATAGTAAACAGAAAGCAGAATTTAGCTTAATCTCAGAACAAAATGTTCACACAAAAATTGAATATTTACCGTGTAAATCACCATTGAACATTTCTGTTCAGCGTGAAAATTATGCCATAGTTGAAGCATTATACAAAAATCTTAATTTGCCTATTAAATATTTAGAAAATGCTGCAATCGAGTTTAAACTTCCTAAACATAGACTTCAAAAAATTGCTACATTAATGACGAAGAAGAAAGATGGTGTTGTAGAATTTTGGAATGATTCAAAAGCAACGAATTTTCATTCGTTTCAAGCTGCCGTAAATACTTTTAACAAAAAGTTGATTTTGATCCTTGGTGGAAAATCTAAAGGGGAAGCTTTAGATCAATATATTGATGAGATATGTAAACATGCTAAATCAGTTTTTCTCTTAGGAGAAACTGGTCGACAAATCTATGAAGAATTGCAAAAAAAAAACATTAAAAATGGGTTTTGTTCTATGTTTTTTTACCCAACAAATAATCAAAATCCTGAAAAAATTTTATCAAAAATTGTAAATGATATATTTTGTGTTGCATTACCTGAAGATATTGTGCTATTTAGTCCTGGTTTTTCGAGTTTTGATATGTTTGAAAATTTTGAGGAACGTGGAAATTTATATGAAAAATGTGTTTTTAAGTTGAGCCATTGTGACGGATTTTTAAAATGAAAACAATGAATTTTGTTGGGAAAGAAAAAAATAGTAGGATTTGTTCTATTTTATTGTTAGGTGGAACAGTAATTTTTACAGGATGTTCACTGAATCTTAAGCATCATGAAAAAAAATATAATAACAATAGCAATATAGCTTATGCAGTACCTGAAAAAGTTGCACTTGACGGTGTGGATGTTAGAAAAAAACCAACACGACCATTATGGACAGAAGACACTTTGGATGAAAATTTAAATGTAGAAAATTCAAGGCTTAAAAGTATCAAAAAACAGTATATCGTTAAAAAAGGTGATACCTTATATAGTATAGCTCGCAAATTTAAAGTTCCAGTTAAGGATTTAATGAACCTTAATGGAATGGATAATACTGCAAAATTATATATTGGGCAAAAGATTCAAATTCCAGCTTCTTCGTCAATAGTTGAAGAGTCTCATAGCAAAGGAAAAACTAGAAACATTGCTACGTATACTGTTAAAACTGGAGATTCGCTGTTTAAAATTGCTCGAGCTCATAATATGACTTTGTTTGAAATTAGAGAACTTAATGATAGTGTCTCAGATAAGATTTATGTTGGACAGCATTTGAAAGTATATGAAACAAATACTAGTAAAAATAGTATAAAAGAAAATAATGATGTAAAAAAACGTATATTTACTGAAGATTCTGATGGATATTATACTGTACAAGCAGGTGATACATTGGGAGCAATTGCTAAGGGATTTAACGTTAGTGTTGTTCAATTAAAAGAATTTAATAATATTAAAGATAGTTCGAAATTACAAATTGGTAGAAAACTGATCATTCATAATAAAAATTCTGCGCTAAAAAATAACACTTTAGTTGATTCATCTATTGAAAGTGAAGATATTTTATCTAAAGAATTTCCTTCATGGAAAACAGCAACAGAGAATGACAATCAACAGGTACCATTAATTGAAAAAGTAGAGAAAAAAGATTTATCTGATGATTTTTTTGAAAATTTTGACGAGATTCCAGTAGTCGAGATCAACAATTAAATGTATCTTCTTTTAATTAGATTTGAAAACTATTTGCATAACAATAAAAAGTACCTTTGTTGTTTTGTATTGGGTTGTATATTATTTTTGACCCTAATAGGTTTGGTAGTTTTAGCAAGTGCTAGCTTGTCTTTTTATAAAACAGAGTCTTATTTTATTAAACAATTGTCATGGGTATTATTATCAATCCCATTTTTATTATTAGGAATATTTTTAGACTTAGAATTTCTGCGTAAATTTTCAAATATATTTTTATTATTGTCATGTGTATTGCTTTTGTTTGTGTTAATTCCTGGGATTGGACATACTGTTAATGGATCACGTCGTTGGTTATCATGTGGAGGTTTAAATCTACAAGTTTCAGAGTTTACAAAAGTTATTGTAATTCTATGGCTTGCCGATTTTTTAGATAAAAATGAGCAAAAAACTAAAACTTTTGTAAAAGGATTTTTTATCCCGCTTTTTACAATATCGTGTATAAGTTTACTTATTTTACTTGAACCCGATTATGGAACAGCTATTTTGATTGGAGGTGTAACTTTTTCTTTGTTATTTTTATTTGGTGCTCGTATAATATATGTTGTTGGAGCTTTGATATTAGCAATTGTTGCAATTTCTGTTATGATTTTTCTTAATCCTGTGCGCATGAGACGAATTGTTGCATTTATGGATATAGATGCTAATAAATTAGAAGGAGCATATCAGTTGTGGCAAGGAATTTTAGGATTTGTTTCGGGAGGATTATGGGGACAAGGGTTAGGTAATGGTAGACAACAGTTAGTGTTTTTACCAGAATCACACACAGATTTTATACTCCCTATTTTAGGAGAAGAATTTGGTAGTATTGCAGTTATTGGAATATTATTCGTGTACTTAAGTTTTTTTATATCATGTATTGTCGCTTCTTTAAAAATTCAGAAAAAATATTTTTCTGTAATTTCAAGTGGAATTGTGCTTATTATTGCATATCAAGTTATTATTAATGTCGGAGTAGTTACTGGAATGCTTCCAACAAAAGGAATGGTGTTACCATTTATTAGTTACGGTGGTTCTAATATCTTAGTAATGTTTCTTATGATTGGGATGCTTATAAACTGTTTTGTTTCTGATTCGTTTTATACAAGTTTTGATAAATGAAAGAATATGTTATAGCTTGCGGAGGTACAGGTGGGCACATAAGCCCAGGAATCTCTGTAGCTGAAGAATTAATACAACGAGGTAATAAATGCACTTTAGTTCTTAGCAATAAAAATGTTGATCGCAAAATGATGCAAAAATATCATAACATCGATCATATTATTACAACAAGCCTACCATTTTCAAAAAATCCAATTAAATTTTTAAAGTTTCTTTTTTCGCAATTTAAAGCATTATTGAAAGCATTAGTGTGGTTGAAAAAGAGAAATGTTACTTGTATAATTGGGTTTGGCGGATTTACAAATGCTCCATTTATTATAGCTGGTTTTTTTTTACGTAAAAAAGTAGTATTGCATGAATCTAATCGTATCATTGGTAAAAGTATAAAAATTTTATCATTTTTAGCTGATAAAATTTATCTTGGACCAAATATGCGGTTTGGTTTAAAACTTTTAGATAAGAAGGTTCAATATATTGGATATCCTTTACGTAAAGAATTTCAAAAAATAGATAAGACATTGGCTAGAAAAAATCTAAAGATAAACGAGGGATCAAAACTTGTATTGGTAATCGGCGGTAGCCAAGGAGCAAAAGTTTTAACTACTTGGGCATTAAAAAATTATAAATTTTTTAACAAAAAAAATATTTTTATATATTGTTTAACAGGTGGAATAAATTTTGCTGATTCTGGAAATATTTTTAAAGAATTCAGCGATGATATGTGTACATTATACAATGCTGCTGATCTTATTATATCACGTGCTGGTGCAGGAACAATTGCAGAAGCAACATTTTGTGAAAAATATATGATTTTAATCCCGTACAAATATGCTGCAGAGGATCATCAAACTCAAAACGCTAAATATATTAAATCAGTAGGGCTAGGGGATTGGCTACCGGAAGAAAAAATTGATAAACTTAATCAATTGATCATAAATTTCTTAGTCAAGAATGATGGTAAATTTAAATTAAAATCGAAGGACATTAAAAATCCTGTAACGGAAATAGTAGATTATGTCACAAAGTAAAGTTTTATGTTTGGTGGGCATATGTGGAGCAGGGATGGCTCCATTAGCTATATATTTAGCTAAAAGGGGATTTACAGTATATGGCTGGGATGATTTTCCAGATTTGAAAATTAAAGATCTATTAATCAATAATCGTATTGTTTTTTTACCGGAAAAAATCCTTCCACCAAAATGTGATATAGTGGTAATATCTAGTGCAATTCGCACCGATTCTGATGAAATTTGTCTAGAAGCTAGAAAAAATAATATTGCAATATGTAAACGTGGAGAATTTTTGGCAGAGGTATTATCAGATCGAAAATTAATTGCAATTGTTGGATCTCACGGAAAAACATCAGTTTCTGCAAGTTTAGCAGAGATAGTTATTCATTGCAATAAGCATATAGATTATATCGTTGGAGGATTTTTTAAAGATGATAAATATTTACCAGCAGCTTACTTTGATGATTCAGAGTGGGCAGTAGCGGAAATTGATGAAAGTGATTGCACAATGGAAGCTTTTGTTCCGCATATTACAATTGCATTAAATTATGACGATGACCATGCTACAAATTACAATGGTCCTACGGGATTAAAAGCGTCTTTTTCTAGATTTTTTCAAAGGACTAAGCATGCGATATTTTTTAATCCTGAAGACGCTGTCATAAGTGAGATGGTAAAAAAAATAGAGATCCCAAAGACGCTATTGCCTAAATTTTCTAAAGTTTCTTTTGAAGAGAAGAATCAAAAAATTGCTTTATCGACTTATAATAACATCTTTCATGAAAACATTACACAAGATATAAAATTTTATGGAATAAAACGTCGCAATGACTTGATGTGTATTACAGATAACATTACTTTTATTCATGATTATGCACATCATCCTACAGAAATTAAAGCTGTGCTAGATCATGTTCGTAAGTGTTATTGTAAGTATAATATTACTGTTGTCTTTCAACCACATAGAGTTTCTAGAACAAGACAATATTTTAAAGAGTTTGCAGAAATATTATCTAATTTTGATAATGTAATTTTAGTAGATATTTATCGTGCTTTTGAGGAACAGTGCAGTGAAATTTCTAGTTTATCAATATTTGATAAAATAAATAACGATAATAAATTTTTTATTAGTGATTTATCACTTCTTGGAGAAAATTTAAGTCAATATTGTAAAAATTTAGATAGCGAATATAAACATTTAATTTTATTTATATGTGCTGGAAATTTAGTAAATTATGCTAAGGATTTTGTTGATGAATGGAAAATTTCGTTTGTTTTGGATGAACTATGCGATGTAAAACTTACGAAAAATATTTCTTTGAAAGATCAAACTTCTTTTGGTTGTAATTCTGTTGCACGTGTAATGTTATATCCTGATGATATTGAACAACTAAAAAAAATAATAAGTGTATGTAAGAAATATAATCAAAAATGGTTTTTAATAGGTAATGGGTCTAATATTGTTTTCCCTGATGGGACATGCCATGACTTTTTTGTAAAACTTGATGGTGATTTCTGGAACAAATGTTTTCAATTAAATGAAAATACCATGAGATGTTTTGCGGGAGTAAAGTTATTTAATTTAGCAAAATTAGCCAAATATTTAGGATTCAATTGTTGTTCATTTTTATCAGGTATCCCTGCTACAGTTGGAGGTGCAGTTAAAGTTAATGCAGGTGCTTATGGGTTTTCAATGGCTGATATCGTAAAATATGTTTATATAACTAATGATTATGGTGAAATTTTATGCCTGAACAATGATGATTGTCAATTTAAATATCGAAATTCTGGTATTAATGGTGTAGTTTTGTATGTTGATATAAAGTTGCAGAATTTTGATAAGTTGAACGAGGTAGATTTTTTTAGTGTTAGAAGTACAACTCAACCAAGAGGGCGAACTTTTGGTTCAGTGTTTAAAAATCCAAAAGAAGGATACGCTGGGAGATTGATTGAAGAAGTGGCGTTAAAAGGATACCGTTGTGGTGATGCAACCTTTTCAGATAAGCATGCAAATTTTATATTAAACATGAACAATGCTTCTTCAGAAGAAGTTGAAAATTTAATTGATATAGCCAGATATAAGGTTTTTAGTGAACGTGGTGTCTTTTTAGAAAATGAAGTTTTACTTTTTAGAAAATGAAAAGAAATATTATTGTTTTATGTGGTGGAAAACGTTCTTCTGAGCGTGAAGTTTCTATACGTTCTGGGAATATGGTTGCTGAGGCATTAAGAAAAAATTTCCCGACAGAACTACTAGTTTTAGATGAAGATAAGCTTCCAGAACATGTATTTAACAAGAAAGATGCCATAATTTTTCCTGTAACACATGGTGAATTTGGGGAAGATGGAGGCTTACAAGAAATTATGGAATCAGCTGGATTATGTTATGTAGGTTCAAGTTCTGCTTCTAGTAAATTGTGTATGGATAAATCAGCAACAAAAAATGTTGTAACAAATTTTGAAGTACCAGTTGTTCCAGGTTTAAAATTTTCAATAAAAGATGGAATCGTTTCGGACTTTGATAGAGGGATTTTAAGCGAAGAGTGTATAGTTAAACCTAACGACAAGGGCAGTAGTGTTTATGTAAAAAAGGTTAATGATGACACTTTTGATCGTGAGGTGAAAAATTTATATGATGGTGAATTTTTAATTGAAAAAAATATTGTTGGGCGAGATTTAACAATTGGAATATTAGATGGTGAAGCATTAGAAGTTGTAGAAATTTTACCTAAAAAAGGATTTTTAGATTATAAAAATAAATACACTCCAGGAGCATCTGATAAAATCTGTCCAGCAAATATCGATTATGAAGTGACTAAAGCTGTTAAATATTATGCGGAAATAGCATATAAAGCTTGTCAATGTAGAGATTGGGCACGTGTTGATTTTATGCTAAGCAATTCTGGTGAAGTGTATTTTTTAGAGATAAATACAATTCCTGGGATGACTGCCACTAGTTTTTACCCGATCAGTGCACAAGCTGCAGGAATTCCATATGAGGATTTATTAGTTAAGTTAGTTATTTTGGCAGAAAATCATTTGTGATTTTTGAAAAATATTTTTTCAAAAGTTGTTCTGATTTTGCTAGTATTTTCATACTGAGTTATATATTCTGGATAAACAATTAATGATTGTAAGGAATCTTTAGTTATGGGTTCGTTGTTGTAATATACCAGTTGTATTTCATCGTTTCCTGTTTTTTTCATATATATAAAATATTCTTCTTCATTTTCACTGCTTAACCAGTTCATATGTCCTATTTTTACTCGATCTCCAATTTGCATGTTGTCTACATCGTAATGTCCAGATAAAAATGCCATTGCATGCCCATACTGTTCTGTGTGATATGTTGCAAGAACAGCTTGCCCAGGTTTTAATTTTTGTGTAGACGAGGAATTATATCCAAATTCTAAAGTTTTTAAGAGTGGCTTAATTCCCTGTGTAGTAATTGTAGTATTTTTAACAAGCTTACTCCCTTCAATTTTTTCGTATTTAATACTTTTGGAATTTTGTATTTGTTTAATAATGTCTTGCGTAAAACCTCCAGAAACTCCTTTACTATTATGTATATTTTCTGCCATTTTCAAAATTAAATTTGGATCTGTATCTGACGGCAAAAGAGTTTGTAGTGCTTCCTTTAGATTTTCAATTGTTTGTTGGTCGGTTTTTAAACTTGTTGTGAGGTTGCTAACAGGCATCCACTGGTGATTCCAAGTTGTTTCCAATGAGAGATTTTTTCCAACTGTTTCACAAGTACTATTACTATTTAATGTACTTATACAGATATTTTTAAGATTTTCTGCGACTTCACTTTTTATATTTGGAGCAGAAAAAGAAGCAACTGCAGAAGTAGCTTTTTGATAAACTTTATCTAAAATTGTTTCTTTTGTCCCAAATGAGGAGACATTGATTTTTAATTCAGGTCTATTACTATTTGTAAAAAAATTAAAGTCTGCTTCATCATTACTTATTATTTGGTCTATAAATTTCATCCATTCTATTGGTTTATTTGCATGCATCACAATTAATTGTGACGTAGCGAAACATGATCCCTCACTGTTTCTTTGATAAGGAAATACAATGGTATTATAAATAAATTCCTTTTGTTTATTAGGGTCATCTTTATATTTTAAGACAAATTCATTGAATGCATTAAGTACCTGTTTATCATTTAATTGGGTAATGCCACGATACATCATATCGACTTTACTTTGTAAAACAGTATCAGAAGAGGTGTAAATTTGATTTAAACGACTCAACATTTTTTGTACTAATTCTGGAGATAGTTTTTTTTCATTAGCTATTTCGCACAGTGGTTCTGACAACGTAAATGCCCATTTTCTGTTATCTTGTCTATTTTGTTTTGAAATTTTACTAAAATCTAATGTTTGTAGAATTTTTGTTTCTATAGATTGATAATCTTTAAGTTCCTTTGTGGGATTTTTTTGCCCATTAT
>CBCPNC010000021.1:0-5014 GCA_965120425.1 uncultured Opitutia bacterium | reverse complement strand
TCTTTTCTGTAAAAAGATGATAATTTTTATTAAATTAGCAACAATTAAACATTAAATATTTTGTAAATATGACAAAAATTACATCTTTGAATTTATGGGAAAAAATATCAGAAAAAGAACTAAATGATTATACTTTTTGTAAAATAATACAGCGCAAGTTTAAACATCCTAGGACTCAACAAACTGGTGATTTTATTGTTACTAATTATAGTGATAGCGTCCAAATATTAGCAATAACAACCAATAATGAAATTATCTTCGTTAACCAGTTTCGATTTGGAAGTGAAAAAATGTCCCTTGAACTTCCAGCTGGAAGACTAGAAAATTATGAATCTCCATTAGAAGGCGCAATTAGGGAATTGCGCGAAGAAACAGGTTATGTTGGAGAAAATTTTCAATTAATTACTACAATATACCCTAATCCAGCTATCATGACAAATAAAATACATTTAATAAAATGCGAAAACTGCCAAAAGTTATACAGTACAAATTTCGATCAATTTGAAGATATTGAAACTGTTTTGTTAAAAAAAAGTGAAATACAGCGATTTATATCTTTAAAAAAAATAAATAATTGTATAACACTTTCTGCTTTAGTTTTTATGTGAAATATAAAAAATTTTTTAAAAAACTTGCAATATTATATATATATATTTATTTTGTAACTAACTGTTAAGATTATTATTATGAACAACACAGAATCTATCAAAACCTATATCTTAAGCCCGATAAAAATTACCCCTGCAGATGATCAAACATCTGATTTTATTACCATTACTCCTTCTCCTATGCGAGGAGTTCAAACAGTTGATTATTCTCCAAAAGAATCTAAAATTTCTAATAAACAGCTTTCTTTTCGAACAACCGCAATTATTTCTGCTATATCGATATTTTCAGCTGCAGTCCTTGGTGGGATAATAGAAAATTTTGAAACTATCCAAAAATTTGCAATCAAAACTGGAAAAGACTACGTCATTCCTTTTTCTAAAGGACTCATTGATTTATTACTTATGCATAAGGTCATCGTGGGGACAGTTATAGGTACTGTAGCAGTAACATTAATATTAAAACTTCTTCAACCTAAAATTGAGTCTTTGATACAAAAAATCTTTAACAAAAGATTTTCCAACACTCAGAGCTCACAAGAAGAACAAAACTCAAATTATCGTGTGCGATTCTCAGAAATTAATAATCAACACGATGATTCCACTGATGAAATTATAACATTAGGTGAAGGCCGTCAGGATTCTAAAGTCCAACAGGAATTTTTAATTGTTTAAACAGTTTAAACTTACTGAAATAACAAAATACAATAGGCCAAATATTTTTGGCCATTTTTATTTTCATTTTCTTGATTTTAAACTGCTAATATAAACTGATACATATTTCTCAGCAAATTGAGACAGCGAAAAATCTTGTTGCATTGCGCGTTTTTGCATGGCTTTAAAAAATTTTGGACAATCAAAATATGTAGCGCACGCCCAACAAACAGTATTGTATATCGCCTTCGAAGTAAAATCGTAAAACATGAACCCTGTACCAGTATGATACTTCTCATCATAATTTTCTACAGTATCGCGCAATCCACCAACGCTGTGTACAATAGGTAAAGTCCCATATAACATTGAATACATCTGATTCATACCGCAAGGTTCGTATTTGCTTGGCATTAAGAAGCAATCAGCACCTGCTTCTATGATATGAGCCAACTCATCATTAAAGCCAATTGTTACCGATACACGTCCAGGATTTTCATTCATAATGTCAATAAATCGATTTTCTAAAAATTTATCTCCAGAACCCAATATGACAAATTGTACATGTAAATTTTTTAACCAAATTGGTAAAAGGTCACTAACAAGATCTAGCCCTTTTTGTTCAACAAAACGGGAAATAATACCAATCAAAAAAATATTTTTATCCACTGAAAGCCCAGTTTTACTTTGTAAGTCTAATTTACATATTTTTTTACCTGATAAAGAATTATGAGAATAATTTTGAGTGATCCTCGAGTCTTTTTCAGGTGACCAAACGTTGTAATCAACGGCATTACAAATACCAACTAAATCCTGTGCTCGATAACGTAAAACATCATCCAATCCCCAACCATATTCCTTTGTTTTTATTTCATCGGCATAACTCGAACTAACTGTAGTGATTTTATCAGCATATGTTATCGCACCTTTCATAATATTTACTCCGCCATATGATTCTACAGCAAGTGGATTGAAAATTTTTGTTGGTAACCCAACAAAATGTAGCAATTCATATGGAGCATATCCGTGGTATCCCATATTATGAATAGTAAATACAGAACTAGTATTTTTCAAATGATCAACAAATTGCTCTTTTAATAGAACCGGAATTAATCCAGTATGCCAATCATGAGAATGAATAACATCTGGAATCCAATTCAAAAAAAGACATGCATCAATAACTGATCGACTAAAAAATGTAAAACGCTCCCAATTATCATTATACCCATGTCCATTCTCGCCATATACCCCGTCACGTCCAAAATAACGTTCAAATTCTACAAACAAAAATTCTACACCTTCACACATATGAAACCACAGCCGTGCGAACTCAATCCCATAGCCCATATTTACTATCATTGGTTCATCATGATGATGCAGCTTGGATCGATCAATTTGTGAATACAATGGTACAATAACCTTAACTTCATGACCTAAATTCGATACTGATTGAGCAATAATTGGAACAATATCCCCTAACCCTCCAATTTTTACAAATGGAACAGCTTCCGCACTTGCCAATAAAATTTTCATACAAATGAAAATGTAAAAATATCGTTAAACAACAATACGATATTGTTAAAAACCAATTAAATCTTAACGAAAGGGTTATGCTCTGCTTCATACTTTACTGTAGTGAACTCTCCATGTCCAGGAATAACCACAGTATCCTCTGGTAATGTTAAAATTTTTCGACGTATGTTATAAATTAACTGATCTTTGTTTCCATCAATGAAATCATATCTGCCAATACTGTCCTTAAATAATGTATCACCACAGAAAACAACTCGTGCCTCTTTTATGTAAAAATATACGCCACTAACGGTATGCCCAGGTACCCACCTTACTAAGATATCAACACCTGATACACTGATATGTTCTTCATCCGACAACTCCTTATATACTGGACAAGGAGTTAATCCAAAACTACATTTAGTATATGGAATAATTATTTCTGGGGTTTCCACAATTTTTCTTCCTTCAGGATGAACATATATTTTCGCGCCAATTTTCTGAAATAAATGATCGTCCCCAATATGATCCCAATGACTGTGAGTAACTAACACAGCTACAACTTTAATTCCTTGTAATATATTCTTCGTTAAGTATTGGTACGCACCATATGGAGAATCTATTAAAAACGCTTCACCAGTTTTTTCATTAACCCAAACACCAGTATTAGTATATAGCTTTCCAAATTGGTACACATACAATTTTGAATCTTGAAAATTCCAAAGTATATTATTACTCACAATTAAAAAACTTCTATTATCACTTTATCTTTTAAAGCTTCGTCGTCAAGCATCTCTCCAATATTATATACGCGATATTTTTTAATATTCTTTAATTCCTCAAGAAAATTCCCACCTTTTATGTAAAAAACTTTTGTAGTCTTTTTTTTATATTTTTGATATATGTCAAAAAGTTTGGAAAATTTGTTACAGCACGAGCGACAATATACTTGTATTTTTGTTTAATCTCTTCAACACGCACACCTTTAACATCCACATTTTTCAATCCAAGGGATGCAACCATGTCTTGGACGGCACAAATCTTCTTTTTCACTGAATCTACTAAACAAAAATTAGCAGAAGTATTTGTTATAGCTAATGGAATTCCAGGCAACCCACCACCAGTTCCAACATCAATAATCGAATCAGAATTACAAAATTTTACAACACGATTAATACATAAACATGGCACAATGTGCCGATGTACAAAATTCTCAATATCTTTTCTAGAAATTAAATTAATTTTCTGATTCCAATCAGTAATCAATCGTCGATATTCTGCTAGACACTTTATTTGATTAAATGATATTTCTGGAAATCGATCAATAATGTAGTCCATTTTTCATTCACTCACACGCCAATCAACAAGTGTAAATCGTTTAAATTTCTTCCCATTCCAATGATCCATACTAATTTTAATCGCCAAATCAATGTTTACTAAAATTGGCGGAATATTATGTCCCATTTCCCAACCAATGATCAATATACGCTTTGAATAATGATAATTTACCCAAAATTTTATATGATTTTTTGTGCTGCCAAATAACTCTGGGGTATCATGGATTTTCACTTTGCGAACTAAAAAAATGGGTTCTAAATTCCCTTGCCCAAATGGGTGCAATAACTCCAAATCGCGAATAAAACTATCATCAATATCACTTATGTGAACTTCTTCAGCGATATCTACTACTTCATTAAAGTTTGTTTTACTTACTAAAGAGTCAACTTTTTTACAGAATTCCTCTCGAAACTTATCAATATTTTCTGGTTTAATAGATATCCCTACTGCCAGAGGATGTCCTCCCCAAGATTTTAATAAATCAGAACAATCATTACATATATCAACAAGATTTACGGCGCCAATACTGCGCCCCGATCCCTTAGCTACACCACGTTCAAAACCTAATACTATACATGGACGATTATAATCACGCGCCAACTTACCGCTTATTATACCAACTACACCAGAATGCCAGTTTTCATTAAATAACACTAAAGCAGAATCTTTGAGGTATAAATCTTTAACAATTAATTCTGCTTCTGCCAAAACTTCTTTTTCTAAATTTTGACGCTCATGATTTGTCTCATCCAGTTCATACGCATAGGTCAAAGCTTCATCATAATCACTACTAAGTAACATTTTAATAGGTAAAATGGCATCTGATAATCTGCCACATGCATTTAAACGTGGACTCAATTTAAATGCAACATCTGCAGGATAAATTGGTACACCGTCTTCAAGAGTTG